>DASYZW010000304.1:0-17124 GCA_035945915.1 Verrucomicrobiia bacterium
GCCTCACATGCCGTTTCAGCTGAAGATGTCGGTCCGCTATATTTCCAAACAAGCAAGTCGGTCTGGCATTTAATTCACATCCTTGATTATCCCGTGCTTTGGTCGACGCGCTCGGGTGCCAAGATGACATTTTCCTGGACGACCAATTGGAGTAATTATTCGTTATACTCCGCCGCCAATCCCACGGGCCCTTGGAACAAGCTCGCAAACAAACCCACCGCGACAGGCAGCACGAATAAACTCACCCTCACCATGCCCGGTTCAGGTTCCGTTTATTACCGTTTGGAAATGCCTTAAAGGCGATCGTTTCCATTTTTGTTCCCGTTGCTATTGCAAATTGCATCGCTTCAGTAGTAAAAAAGCGCGATTCAGTTCGCCAGTCGGGCGCGTGATCCAACCTGACGCAGATCGCCGGTTACCAAGTCCGACGCGTGAATCGTAAATTCTAATTCGTGAATCAGTGACGTTGGCATCGTAACAGCTAAATCCTTTTGCGAGTAAAGCCGTTTTACTAGCTATGAGGAGTTTTTCTAAACGCCGGCGCAATTCATCCGGACATGATTCTCACCCCGGTTTTTTGGCGCGGCATCATACATTTGTTTTAGTCGTTGCCGGCATCGTGATCCTCCTCATTGGTATTCGGCTCTCGCTGCCCTATGTCGTCCGGCATTACGTCAACCACGAGCTTCAAAAATCCGGCACGTACGCAGGAAGCGTGGGACGCATTGAGATTTCGCTTTACCGCGGCGCCTACGAGATTCGCGACATCCACATCTTCAAGCGAACCGGCAAAATCCGGGAACCATTTTTTTCCGCGCCTTACATGGACCTCTCTGTCCAATGGGCCGCGTTATTTCATCATCGAATTGTTGCCCGGATTTATATGCAGCAACCCAAGGTCAATTTCGTGGCAGGACCGAGTGCCGCTCAATCTCAAACCGGCGAAAACACGTCATGGCCCAAAATGCTCCAGAGCCTGACTCCATTTAGACTGAACGAGTTGGAAATTTATGACGGGGAGATCCACTACAAAGACGATTATTCCGACCCCAAAGTTGACCTCTACATCAGCAGATTGGGAGCATCTGCGACGAATCTTTCGAATGCCCAACAGCAGCAACTTCAATTGCCGGCCGGAATTCGGGCCAACGGCAATACGATTGGCGGCGGCACATTAACCTTTCATTTGCAATTCAATCCGATGGCCCCGGCGCCCGTTTATCAATTGCAAGCCTCGCTCACGAATGTAAATCTCCCTGCTCTTAACAGCTTTCTGCGCGCCTATGGAAAATTTGACGTCGCACGCGGAGAATTCGCCATGTTTACGTCCGTTGCAGCCACAAACAACGCCTATCAGGGTTACATCAAGGTTTTCATGAACAACCTCGACGTTTTTGAATGGGAAAAGGAACGACGTAAAAGCGCATTAAAAATATTTTGGGAAGCCATTGTGAGCGTCGTCGCAACGGTCGTTCGAAACCTGCCCAAAGATCAACTGGCGGCGAAAATCCCGATTTCGGGGGTCTATACCAATTCAACCGTTGACCTGACGACGACCATCGGCTCGCTCCTGCGCAACGCATTCATTCGCGCTCTGATTCCCAAATATGACCAGAAGGTGACTACCGGCGAAGTGACAAAGAATGTCAAGGCAGGCGCCATTCCCAATGCAGATACGAACGGCGCAGCGCTGCCCGCCACCAACAATGTGGGTCTTCCCAAGGAACCGACCGCCAGGGAACAACATGGAGGCACGTTGCTCGAATCAACCGAACAGACAAATAATCGGGCTCCGCCGCAGTGAAATGAAGTTTAATTCCGCTGATCGACAGCTAACGACCCGGCAAATAGTTTACGATCCTATAAAATCTGGTTTTATAATTCGTGGCGTTTGTGTCCGCATATTGCCAGGCGCCTGCGGAGCTCGCGACGTTCGTTGAAATGGGTTGCCACATGACTGGCGGCGCGAGATTGGTCGCCGCGAAAACGACGTTCGTGGAACCTGGCACACACAGGGACGAAAGTGTGATGCTGCCATTAGCTGCATTCCGAACGGGATCGTAAACAATCGGAGTTTGCGTGAGCACATTGATAAGATTAACGCCGCTCGGACTTCCCCAACCAGTGCAGAGGTCGTAGCCCGGAACGGCGTAATAGAGGCTCGCACTATGACTATTGGTATTATTTCCGGTAGTAACGTCATGAAAGCACGAAGAGTAGAGCGGGCCGGTCCCGATCGCATACAGCGCTGGATTAAGAAAGCCCAGCGTGGGCTCGCCCTCGGCAATGGCTTGTTGGTTTGCCAGAGCCGTGAATCCAGCCCAGAGCGGCGCGGCAATGCTCGTTCCCCACCACCAACCGGTTGATCCATTATCCCAGGCAACCCAGGCATTATAAGCGACCATCGAAACGTCCGGCACATTGCGTTTGGTCGTCGAACCGCCGTTATTCGTCATGTTGATTCCTGTTTGCCACGTTGGAATCGTAAAATTGCCCATATACGAACCGCTTACGCCGCCGCCGCTGCCATGGAGGCCATCCCCGTTATTCCAGACCGTCTCGGAACGCCACGAGCCATCAGCAGCCGTGGCTAATTCTGTGCCTCCTACAAGTGTCACATTGGGGTCGTCGGTCCATTGACCAACTGTTTTGTAAAAAGCTAAATCGTCTCCCGAGCATTGGTAAAACGATTGACCCTGCATTGCAAATTTTTGATAAATCGGATCCGCATTTGCGTCGTCATATAGGAATAACCAGGATGAGCTTAATTGTTTGGCGGCGTTATCTTCCTGCATTTGGGTCAGTATATCCACCCAGGTGGTACTAGAGTTAGGCGCTTCGTAGACGATTAACCGGGAAATACCTGGCGCCATTGAAATGACCATCTCCATGTCCAACGAAACCTCCCCCACCCAGTTTCCATTACTATCGGGTGTTCCAGTTGAACCATCGACAAGGACATTGGTAATAACGACGTTCGGAAGGCCGGACGCCTGTTCATAACTCAAAATGTCATTTGTATAATACCCATCGAGTTCCAGCAATCCGACGGATTGCCCGGAACCCGTAAGTGACGTACCCGGAACGTAAGCGGCCCGATAATCCTGTCCGATGTAGGCGCCCCCGGGCCCGGAACCACCCCCGGAATGCGCTCCGGCGATTGCCCGACGACTGCCCGGACTGCCTCCCGGGCGAGGCAAAATAAAATTATTCAGTCCGCTGACATGCAATAATGGCACGCTTAAATTCACGGAAGGCTCGCTGTCAGGCGCGTAAAAAGTGCGCGCCTCTATAGGATGTTGATAAACAAGCATCCTCACGTGGAACGCGTGTTCTATATCCGCAATCGTTCCATCCACTGTTAGAATTGTCCGACCGCGGTGCGTCCCGGCAATCCTTAGCCCATTCGTTTTGGCGAATGCGATGACGGTGTCGTAATCTGTTTCTGTCGGTCCGAACCTGTCAGTGATTTCATCGGGCGTTAGATAATGGTGATATTCCGGGCTGGCAGGATCGTAAATTTGATCCAATAATTGTTGAAACGCAGCTTGGTTGCGCATCGGCAATCCAATCACAACGCTCAACCGTTGCCCAGCTGGAAGTCGCCCGATTGGCTTCAATCCAAGCTCTTTAATTGCCCCCGGTACGTGACTGGTCAAAAGCCGGGTTGGCGTGGCCTGGACATGGCAAATAAAGCCCAGGTTTACAAATTGGGACAATATCAGCAGGAACAGAAAGCTTCTGATGCCTTCTAATTTCACGGCAGTTAATCGGATCTTTTAATAGCGGCTAGCTGCCGCACGTTAGAACTTTAATGGCATCGGTTTGAAAATTCAAACAAAATCCGACACTTAAACCCGACACAAGCGCCATTTTGACGCTAAAGTCATAATTCAGAATTGCTTTCGAATCCGGTGGCGTTAATCCCCCCAAATACTCCAGCGTGTACAATCGAAACGTTACGCCGGAACAGGCGCACCCCTGCTGATGGTCGTCGAATAGATTATCTTTCCGCGCCAATCGACCATGCCCACAGCCATTTTATCAGCCCCGAGGCTAACCGTTGTAAATCCCGATTGCGCTTTCGCAAAACGGGTGAACTCGATGTTTTTTGTGGGGCGAACCTGCGAACCGGCCCCGGTACAAAACAAATTGACGTCCCCGGCAACCAAATGTTGCAGGTCATGGTCATGACCGTTGAAATACGCGTGAACATTGTGTTCCCGGAGCAATGGCAAAATGCTTTCGATCAATTCCGGTTGATCGCCATGTTCGCCGCCGGAATAAATTGGATGGTGACCGAAAACGATTTTCCATTGCGCTTTCGATCCGGCCAGCGCCGCCTTGAACCACGCCAATTGCCCGGGAACATCCTGGCGAGTGACATTGGCATGAATGTTCCCCTCGAAACCACGCAGGTGATACACCTTGATCATCGGTGTGGTATCGAGATAGAAGAAGTCGGCCCGTGTTGAATGGTCAATTTGATGCGATTGCCTGTAATAGCGGGCTGGCATCGTCCAACGGGAACTCCGCAAGGCATAGGCAAGCTGCGCATCGCAATTGCCGTGGTAATCATGGTTGCCCAGGATGACGTGCCACGGGACGCGCAGAGAAGGCGCCGTATAAACGTCTTCAAACGATTTTTGCCAATGATCATCCGTCAGTGAAGCCACGCCGTTTTCATAAAAATTATCCCCCACAGAAACGACAAATCGGGCCCCAATATTTTGAGCGGAAATTCCCATTTGTTCGGCAACTTCTCTTTGGTCGAGCTCCCCCTGCCGCCCCCAATCGCCCACGACCAGAAAATTCAGATTGTTTGTCGGAATGCCACCGGCAAAGAGATTAATCGGCAAAAATCGGCTGGCGGCTGCCGCCTGGCTGGCTACAAAGAGTGTTCGGACAAAGTCACGACGCGTCTGTTTCATCCTGCAAGAAATCCCTAATTTCCAACCAAAGAGCAATTAAAAACTGCCCATGTCACTGAAATGTAACCGCGCAATAAAGGACGCTGTCGTCAGGGATTTTGGAGGTGATAGAATGTGTGCCCGGTCGGCGACGTGAGATTCAAATAATTGGTGCCGCCAATGGTTGTCCAGCCCGAATTTAGGGTCCATGTAACCGGTGGATTGATGCTGCTGGTTTGGTACAAATTCCATCCGGACACATTCTGCCAAAAAACCGTTACGGTGGCGCCGGAATGACTGATATAAAGAGTCGGCGCGCCGGGTGTTTGTATCACTGAGTAAAGCGCCCAAAACCCGCCAGTGAGCGAATAATTGCCGCCGGTCATCGGCCCGCCCGCGTCGTGCTGGCCGATGGTGCCGCTGACGGTATAAGTGCCACCGGTACTGGCGCCGCCGCCGCCGGCGACTTTATACCAGTTAATGGAGTATTGTTGACCAGGAGCCGCCGCCGGAAGCAGTATCACAATGGCAAGATATAATATTTCGAATTTCGTTTTCATATTGGCTGAAATTATTTAGGGTACGGTTCCTTCAATTACCCACGGTTGCAGCGCCATTGAAAGATCTGATTTGCATGGGTTTCGTGATGGTCATCGTCTCGGCCTTCGATCCGGCGTTTCTGAACCAAATATTGCCGCTGGCTGAAACGGCTGATACGCCCTGGGCCAAAGTAGTAAACGGGTAGTTATACGTCCCATCGTTGGTAGCACCGGTATACGTGTAATCCACCCAGATTGCCCCGCTGTACGGCATTAGCGCATTGATCAGCCCGGCGCCGGTCGGCGATCCCCACCCGGTACAAAGATCGTAACCCGTCGCTGCGTCATATTTCGTGGTGCTTCCGGGCCATGTGTTGTTGCCGGACGTGATGTCATTGAAACAGAAATTATACGACGTCCCTTGCGCAATCGCATACAGTGCCGGGCTCATAAATCCGACGGAGGGTTGTCCCTCTTGGGCCCCCTGCTGGTTGACCAGTGCCGCAAAACCCGCCCACAATGGAGCGGCGATACTGGTCCCCATATAGTCGCCGCTCCCGCCGTCATTCAGGTAGACTTTGACATTATCCGCAACCATTGCGACGTCGGGAAGATTCCGCCAGGTAGCCGACCCCCCTGCGCCCGTCATATTAACAGTCGTTTGCCAGGTCGGAATTGTATAAACGTCACTGAAGCCGCCGCCGCTGCCCCAATAGGCATTGCTTGAATTTTGTCCATTGCAACACCAGGGACCATTTGAATCAAATCCCGAATTCCACACGGATTCCGACGCGTAAGAGGCGCCCGCCCCGTTCATGACTAATTCCGTTCCCCCAACGCTGACAACATTCGGATTATCGGCTGGCCAATAAATTGGATACACCACATATGCGTCTCCATCTCCTGACGCCTGAAAAAAAGTCTGGCCCTGGATCGTCATTTGCACAAGGTATTGGTTGGCCGTCGCGTCGTCAGACATGCCCCATGAACTGCTGAATTGTTTGATTCCGGAGTAGCTGACCATGTTCTGCAAAATGTGGTCTGTAACTGTTCCCTCGAAGACATAGACCCCGCTTATCCCTGGCGCCATCGCTATTGGCATCTCGATATCCAATGAACATTCGGATAATCCATCGCCGTACGGGTTTGGGATTCCGCTCAATCCATCTGAATATACTGGCGTGACGCTGACGTGTGGCAGGGGTGGTGACGCAGCGTTCTCATAGTTGGTGATGTCCGCCGGATAAAAGCCTTCGAATTCGACGAGGCCTACAAATTGGCCCCCTCCATTCAATGAAACTCCCGGCGCGTATGCATTCCGGAAATCCCAGCCAAAATAACTTCCGTCAGATGCTGAACCGCTGGCGTTCTTCGGCTTTTCAGCGCTGGTCATTTCATGCGCCATTGGATGCGGCAACACATAGTTGTCCAGGCCGCTCACGTCCAGAATCGGCAGGCTCGCGTCGACCGTCGGATCCGCATCGGGCGCGTAAAATTGCCGATGCTCAACGGGGTGCTGGTACATGTTTAAAGTGACATGAAAAGCCTTTTCAATGTCAGACACGGACCCGGAAACATCCAGAATCTCGCGATCATCGTAAGTTTTAACCACCTGCAATCCGTGGGCCGCGGCGAAATTCGTTACCGCCGCGTAATCAGCCTGCGTTGGGCCGAATCTGGCAGTGAATTGGCTGGGAGTCAAAAAGTGATGAAACTCGCCACTTGTTGGGTCATAAAGCTCTTTGAACAAATTATTCAATTCGCTTTGATTTCGAACCGGGAGCCCGATCACGAGATTCAGGCGATCGCCCGGCGGAAGATGGCTCAATGGTGTCAGAACCGACACCGCGTTATGGGAATGGTTATGTAAAACATGCAGGCCCGCCGCCCGGGTCGATGCGGCAAATGAGAGGAAAAAAACGGCACAGGCCGGGATGATGACTCTCGCCGCCAACGATGATCTGGCAATGCGAGATAATAATTTTTCTTTCATACAATTCCTTGTGGGAAAAGCCATGAATTCGCTGATTTACTGCAATGTCACCAGCACGAGCACCATGCCGGTGCCCTCATTCAACCCGGTCATTGCCTTGCCAAGAATTGCTCCCTCAGCCCTGGCATGGTCGGTTGCCTTCATTGCGCAGCCCGGCGTCGCGGAAGTCGTCAGGAAATCACCCGGTCGTATTGCGCCGAAGGAGGCATCGGCCCGCACATAAACGCGACCCGTGAGCGCCACGTTTTGGCCGCCTCCGAGCAAACCCTGTTGTTGCATCTGGATGCCGGGATGGATTCCGTTTGCGCCGCTCACGACGCCAGCGACTCGTGTGTCATAGGGCTGGTCACTGAGTTTCAATTGTCCGGGATGCGCGTCATCAATCACCACGACTGAACCCGGCTGCATTTCTGATTGCGCGGCCGACATCGGGAAAGGCTCGGCCAGGTCGGCGCCGCCGCGGATCGTCAGGCTGGCGACAGAGCAATTATTGCTGACCCACACATCGCCGCTGTAGTCCCAGCTTAAACAGATAATCGTGGGACTAAAAGCCCCGAGCGCGCCGCCGTTGAAACCGCAAACGAATGGACCATCCTGAGAATTAATTCCCAGCGGACTAAAGCTCGTTCCCCATTCTATGCCGTCATTCGAGAAGACGCTGCCGGCGGAATACAGTTCAAGCGGGCTGCCATCCGTTCTGATGTCGCCTTTCACCTCCAATTGCGACGCAGGCGCATTGGTGCCGATTCCGATACCAACCAATCCGGATTGGAAAATGGACATTCGGAGCGCGAATCCCGTATAAAAGTCCAACCCATAAATATTTCCCCGCCCTTGATCGCGGCGCGGAGAGGCTATGCCTTCGCCGCTACCGGTTCCAAAACTCAACCCGTAGCCATTCGTGTTACCGTTGTTGAGATAGCGCGCGTTATCGTTCGCCTGGTCGATATTCTCACCACCCTGGACACTAAGAAATTGCTGCGGCCCATTGACCGTGCCAACACCCACTCCGCCAGTGGCGCGAATTTGAAATTGGTTGGGGCCGGTATCGCTGAACGTTCCTCCCGAGTCATCCGCCCACACAAACGAGCCGGAATTCAGCGCTTGCGCGCCATACCCGGCCGCAAGGCTGTAGTCACCCACAGCCATATTTCCGTATCCGCCTGGCACAGTAGAGGCAAGCCCATTTACAACGTTGTTATCCCCTCCTCCAATTGTGCCCGAGCTTTGCCCGGCGGCGTTATTCTGTCCACCGGCAATCACGCTGTCGTACCCGTTGGTAATACGATTGTTCCAGCCGCCTCCAATAAAATTGTAATTTTGTCCTGTGATGCAGTTGGTGGACCCTTCAGAATATTCGCCACCGCCGGCGATGACATTTCCTACGGAAGTGGGAATCACAAAATTTCCCGCACTGCCTCCGATTATATTCGGAATCGGCGGGAAGCCGTATGGCACGTAATTGGTACCGGGTTCAATGCGCAAGGCGCGGGCTGAGTCCACGCGCAACTCTAGCGCCTTGGCGTCCGGCGTCCCAAGATAGTTCAATCCCGGCGTTGTGCCCGCGTTGCCGGTCAGTTGCCAGAAGTTGGCTGCGGTCAAACCATCCAGGCCGGCTGCATCAACGCCCGTCAGGCCTGCGCCGTTTCCCGTAAAGCTGTTGCCCGCATTGTTAAAGTTAACCACGTTGCCGTAACTGCCGCCGAGATCCGCCCCGGGAATTGTCCCGCTCAGCCCCAATGCATTCGCGCCCTCGGCATAAATGGCATACGGCGCCGGAGTCAGCTGCTGCCGTGGCGTCAGGGTGGTGAAACTGCCCGCTCCATTTGTCTCTACTCCAATTTCAAGCCAATTGGTATTCCCATTCCATACGGTGGCGCCAAAATCCATTATCACCGTAAAAAGACCGTTCGTAATAATGACACCGTTGGTCGTTACCGGCCCCGCCACAGCAGTGCCCCCGGTGCCCGCGGTATATAGCGAAAATTGCAGATTATAGATCCCGCTGGTGACGCTGCCTTTATTCTGAAGTTGTCCCTGATAGGTAAACGCCGTCCCCTGCGCCAGGGCATTGGAAGTGTTTGAATCGAAAGCCGTGGTTACAAGGATTGCAATCGCACAGACAAAAAGACGAACGGGTTGAATTTTCATAGTTTTGACAATTAAGGGGTCGCACACGTCCGACCTTTCTCGAATTCTGCAACTCTCTCCCTTTCCGCGGACGCGACGTGATTTTTGCGTCCGGGACGTGACTTTCCTAGCTGTTACTAAGGCCATGCTAACAGTAATGGTTATAATGTCAATCGCAATCTCTTTATCAGTTATTCACATCTGGTTTACCGTTGTATCTCAAATCGCCCCGCCGCCAGGCTTTGATTTTGTGTTACTATCCAAACTGCAGGACGCCGCGTGCCTTGTCTCCGGCATGAAGGCCGGCATTTCCGCAATCCGCAATCCATTCCTTGCTATTTGCGAAAAATCTCCCCAACTCGAATGGCGACATCCTGAAGAAACCTAGGCTTTTGACGAATTTTGACTGGCGTCACCTTGGCGTCTCGTTAGCTCCTGAATCGCCATGAAAATGGCGGCAAGGGATGAGGACTCGGCACGAACAACCCGGCCGCGTCGAGTGGCGCCCCCGATAAAAGGTGGCCGAGGAATAACATTTCAGAAAACGATTACGGTTAACCGTCCCGTCCAGGAGGTTTTCTCGTTTTGGCGGCATCTGGAGAATTTGCCCCGATTCATGAAATTCGTCCGGGCCGTCACGTCCAACGGCGGGAACATCACCCATTGGGTCATTAATACAGAAGGCTCGACCCTGGAGTGGGACGCCGAGACGATTGAAGCCCGTCCCAATGAAGTGCTTTCCTGGCAGTCTCTTCCGGCTTCGGATGTGGACAGCGCTGGTTCCATCATCTTCCGCCCCGCTCCCGGCAATCGTGGAACTGTCGTAAAGGTGAATCTCAGGTACTCGCCGCCGGGAGGAAAGCTGGCGGCCAAACTCGCCCGGATTGTTGGCAAAGACGCCGAGGCCGTGATGGAAGAAGATTTGTTTCGCTTCAAAAGTCTGATCGAAACCGGCGAAATTCCAACCATTGAAGGACAACCGCGGGGGGGAGCATAGGGCGTATCTATGAAAGCACTTTGTTGGTACGGCAAGCATGATGTACGTGTCGAAAAGGTCCCGGACCCAAAAATCATTAATCCGCACGATGCGATAGTGAAAATTACAACCAGCGCCATTTGCGGCTCAGACCTTCATCTTTATGACGGCCTCATTCCTAGAATGGAAAAGGGAGACATCCTCGGCCACGAATTCATGGGCGAAGTCGTGGAAACGGGCCACGAAGTTAAGAACCTCAAAGCCGGTGACCGCGTGGTAGTGCCTTTTACCATGTCATGCGGGCAATGCTTTTACTGCCAGCGCGCCCTGTGGTCGCTTTGCGATAACACCAATCCGTCGGCCCGGGAATCTGAAATGCTCGCCGGGTACGTTTGTGCCGGACTTTATGGATACTCCCACCTGTACGGAGGGTATGCGGGGGGACAAGCGCAGTACGCGCGCGTCCCTTTTGCCAATGTCGGCCCGATTAAAATTCCCGATGGCATACCGGATGAAAAAGCAATTTTTCTCTCGGACATTTTTCCCACGGGTTACATGGCGGCTGAAAATTGCGATATCAAAAATGGGGACACTGTCGCGGTGTGGGGCTGTGGACCGGTGGGTCAGTTTGCCATTCGCAGCGCGTTCCTGCTTGGAGCAGAGCGCGTCATTGCGATCGATGATGTGCCGGAACGGCTTGGAATGGCCAGGGATGGCGGCGCTGAAACCATCACCGCCGACGGCGAGAGTGTTTATGAAGAATTAAAAGAGATGACCGGAGGGATGGGCCCCGACAGCTGTATCGACGCTGTGGGAATGGAAGCGCACGGGGTCACGGTCGGGGCGCGGATGGACCGCATTAAACAGGCCCTGAAACTCTCCATGGACCGGCCTGCGGTCCTGCGGCAGGCGCTTCGCTCCTGTCGCAAGGGTGGAACGGTTTCCGTTCCCGGGGTCTATGCCGGTTTTCTCGACAAGATTCCATTTGGACTGGTCGTCGCCAAGGCCTTAACGATTCGGACAGGCCAAACTCATGTGCAACGGTATTTGCAACCATTACTGCAAAAGATTCAAAACAATGAAATCGATCCGTCATTCGTCATCACTCACCGGCTGACCCTGGACAACGCGCCGCTGGGGTACAAGGCCTTTTTAAAAAAGGCGGATAAGTGCATCAAAGTTGTCCTTAAACCTCAAGCAACGCAACAACCGGAATGATGTACGTCCTGGCCATTTTTATTCCTCCAGTGTACTTCCTGATTAATCGACGATGGATGGCGTTTGCATTTACGTTCGCGGCGTTGATTTGCTCAATCTTCCTTCTCGCGGAACTATTCCTGGCGCCGCTCGTCGTCGTGCTTTGGTTCGCTTGCGCATTTTTCGCGGTCTGGGACATCCAACAACGGGTTCTCAAAGAAAAACCGAAATAATTCAAAAATTTATGGCCATCAAGAATCACAAAGTCTCCCTCCTATTAACCACTCTCGCGCTCGGCGCAGTTGCCGGTTTTGCGCTGGGCAAGCCGCGCAAACATTTTTCTTTCCGCGGGCGGTCGGTAATTATCACAGGCGGTTCACGCGGATTGGGACTTGAACTGGCCCGGCAACTGGCCCGGCAGCAGGCGCGGCTGACGCTCATCGCCCGCGACCTGATGGAACTTAAGCGCGCGGAACGCGAGCTAAGCGCATTGGGCGCCGAAGTTCTGACCATTTCCTGCGACGTGCGGGTGCAAAAGGAAGTCGTCGAGGCTGTCGCGCATTCGGTTTCTGCCATGGGCCGGGTCGATGTTTTAATCAATAATGCCGGCATTATCCATGTCGGCCCTATGGATGAAATGTCGATTGCTGATTTTGAAGATGCGATGGCTGTGCATTTTTTTGGGCCGCTCTATTTTACGCTGGCTACGCTCCCGCATATGAAAGCAGGAGGCGGCGGCCGGATTGTGAATATTTCCTCCATCGGCGGTAAAATTGCGGTACCCCATTTGTTGCCTTATTCCGCCAGCAAATTTGCGCTGACGGGCTTTTCAGACGGATTGCGCGCGGAATTAAGACACAAAAATATCTACGTCACCACCGTTTGCCCCGGCTTGATGCGTACCGGTTCGGCCAGGAACGCGGTAATGAAAGGAAAGTACCGGCATGAGTACGCCTGGTTTTCGATCTCAAGTTCCCTGCCCATCCTCTCCACCAGCGCCGAACGCGCGGCAGCCAAAATTATCGATGGCTGCCGGCGCGGCCGTTCGCGAATCCTGATTGGCGCCCACACGCGGGCGGCATTATTGCTCAATGAAATTGCGCCAGATGCAACCGCAAAAATGGCGAGCATCATTAATCGGCTGCTGCCCGGCCGCGATTCTGGAACGGGCGAACCGAAAATGGGCTATGAAAGCCACTCGAAGTGGTCGCCCTCGTGGCTGACTCAACTCACCGATCGCGCTGCATGGAAAAACAATGAGATCCTGATCCGATCCTGAGCATTCACGGCCTGGCTACTAAGCCGCACTAAGCCGCTCGTGCCAGCCTTGTGGGACTCAAGTACGCGAGCACGGAACGCGGAAGCTCTTTGCGGATCGTTTCCGCCATTTTTTCTTCGTCCAAAATAATTTGTCTGCAGGCGTTTGCGATGTGCGAAAGGCCGGCCTTCTCCGCCGCCGCTGCAATTGCTGAATATGCAGCTATCTCGAAATGCTCCATCGCGTAACTCGTCAGTAATTCCTTGATTTCTTGATCATGCGATAAGCTCGTTCCAAGTTCTTTTACCTTTTCAGCCATAATCCCGAGGCCCGTTTTGAACGATGAAGGATCCTGTTCCAATGAACGCAGCAGGGATTCCACGATCATTGCGTGTTGCCGCGTCTCGGTCAAATGCATCGCTGCCGCAGTGCGGCATTCGACGGATTCGTTGATATTGCTGCGCAGTTTCTCCAGCGCGCCTTCCTGGCTCCGCTCCATCGCGTAAGCGTCGCGCAGCCAATCGGTAATTTCGTCTTTAATATTGATCATAGGTATCTGGATTCTTCAGCTAACGGTTTGCCACTTATTCCTTTCGCGCATTGCAGGCGCAAGCGCGCAATTCGAGCATAATCTGCCCTATGCCAAAACAGCATTCCGCAAGGGTTGTTCGCGTTCTGCAAACGCGGGGGAAAGCAGCATCCCGGCCTGGCGGCCGGGATTGCGTGGTTCTGCCATTGTGGCATTGTGGCGGTTATTTATTCGTCCCAACGGGAACGTCCTCCGCGTGACGCAATCGCACGGCGTTCCTCGGGATCCATCGCGGCAAACCCGCGGCGGCCCGCGCCCCGTGAGCTGCCGTAGCTTTCGCCCTGCTCTTCGTAGTGGCGTCCGGGTCCGCCGTGGCTCGAATGCCCGCCGCGAGACGCGATTTCACGCCTGCGCTCCGGATCCATCGCGGCGAAGCCACGCCGGGAATTTCCCCGGGATTGGGCATAATCCTCATCCTCGTCTTCGTAACGATTCCCGCCTCGCGGAGATTCGTATTCTTCGTCTTCGTATTGGTGTTCCTGGCCACGACGGCTGGAGCGTCCACCCTCAGAGGCAATTTCCCGCTGACGTTCCGGATCCATTGACCCAAAGCCCCGGCGCGAAGAACCGCGGGACTCGTAGTAGCCTTCGTCTTCGTCCTCGTACCGCCGACGGCTGCGCGGAGATTCGTAATTCTCTTCTTCGTAGTGTCCGCCACGGCTGCCATGGCTCGATCGCCCGCCTTCCGCCGCTATTTGGCGTCTCCGTTCAGGATCCATTGCCGCGAATCCGCGACGTCCACTGGACTGGCCGCGAGAAGGCTGATAATCTTCCTCCTCGCTTTGCCATCCGCGTCCTTCATTCTCGGCGCTTGCAAAACGCCCGCGTTCATCACGGTCGCGACCCGAACGTTCGTCGTATCCTCGATTTCTTGTTCTCGTTGGCATATTTGTTCCTTTCGTTCGTTATTCGGTTGATTTGTTGAGCCGGTCCATTGCCGGTTCGGGAAATTCAGACGGGAAATATTTTTGCGAGGGTGCCTTTAGCTGAAAGCATGCCGCGCACAGCCCGGGCGGTCTCGCCGGATTTGATTTCCTTTTTGAGCGTCAGATTGAAATTTCCGCCGCGCGCAGCCCGTGCATGTTGCAAATTCCCTTCGCCAAGTTGCACGGATTAGCCCGTGGCACATCATAAGCTAAAAAATCATTGATGAATGGCGCGATCAAATTTCTGAGGGCGTTTGATGGAAAGGACGGTTTCGTTAATGCCATCATCGTCTAGAAAACGATAAGCATGGAAGAGATTTATATTGGCACCAGCGGGTGGAGCTATAAGGAATGGGCGAATGACTTTTATCACGGAGTCAAGCCGCGCGAACAGTTTCAATATTATGCAACGCATTTTTCCACGGTTGAAATCAACAACACGTTTTATCGTCTCCCTTTGTTGACGACCGTTCGCGCCTGGAATAAAAAGGCGCCGCCGAATTTTATTTTCGCCGTCAAAGGCAGCCGCTATATCACCCATATCCTGCGACTGAACAACCTTCAGCGGGCGCTTGGCAATTTTCTCCGTCGTATCCGGCCGCTGGGGGACAAGCTTGGGCCCATCCTTTGGCAATTACCGCCGAATTTTAAACCTGACTTCTTGCGCCTTGAAGGGTTCTTAAAGCGCCTGCCCCGGCAACATTCCCACGCCATTGAATTCCGTCACCCCAATTGGATCACCGATGACAGTTTCGAATTATTGCGCAAATATAACGCCGCATTTGTTTGGATCAGCTCAATGAAAATGCCGCGGAATTTTTCGGTCACTGCCGATTTTGTTTACGCCCGTTTTCACGGCCTGAGCGGAGGCGCGCATCACGACTACACCGCGGAGGAGCTGGCGCCATGGGCGGACAATTTCCGGGCGTGCGCAGCCAATGGCAAGAAATGCTACGCCTATTTCAACAACGACCTCAACGTGCGGGCGCCAAAAAACGCGGAGATGCTCCTGCACCTGTGCGGCCACGCCGAATTGGCCGCCGCATGATTTCCAATCTGCGGGAGGGCTGCCGGAAAATTATATCCAGGGCCTAAAACCTTTCCGGATACATCCTGCGCGCGATCAATTCACGGATGCTTTTCACAACAAACGGCCGGTCCTCGCGATAGGTCACGCCAAACCATGAATCCGGGGTGGGCAGCATTTTGACACGAGCCCGTCGGGCCTGGACGATTTCGTTCACAGCTGACGGAATGTAAAACTCCGATTTCTCTTCACCGCCTCGCTGTCGCAGAAACGCGGTGAATCGTTCCTTTAATTCGCCAAACAGCGCGGGCGTAAATCCCCACATATTCATCGAAACCGTTTCATCGCCGCTCAAACGGGACACTGTGCCGTCCGGACCGGTCGCAATGGCGCCCGTTCCGTTGCGCTCAATTTTAGTCATTTCGGTCACGCTATCCAAAAAACCATCCCGGGTCGTCCCGCAAACTCCGCGGGCAACGCTGCCAAATTCCGAAAGCGTATTTCTCAAAACAAAGCCCACCATGGCGAAATCCCGGCTGCCGGATCGAAAATGGTCCGCCAGGGCGCGAAAGGAGTTGGCGCCGTAGAAATCATCCGCATTGATCGCCGCGAACGGTCCCTGAATCGCGTCCGCCGCCATCAAAATTGCGTGGCCGGTGCCCCAGGGTTTTGTCCTGGTTGAAGGGACGGAAAAGCCTGCAGGTAATTTATTCAATTCCTGAAAGACGTATTCGACTGCGATTTTCTTTTCAAACCGGGCCCCGATCGCTTCTCTAAATTGCTGTTCGATGTCGCGGCGAATGATAAAGACCACTTTCCCGAAACCCGCGCGCATTGCGTCATAAATGGAATAGTCGATGATGGTTTCTCCGTTTTCGCCGATCGCGTCCATTTGTTTTAAGCCGCCATAGCGGCTGCCCATGCCGGCGGCGAGGACGAGCAAAGTCAATTCGGTCATTGAGAGGAAATTTTATACAGGCAAATTCGGGATTGCATGAAAGAAATTTCCTGAAAAACTCAAGCCGCAGCGCAATGAATCCATATCAACAATTTGTCTCATCATTTGTTCAACTGGTTGCCGATGGCAAATCGCTCCCGCTGGGAGGGATTCCGCCGCGACAGATGCCGGCGCCAAAGCTTGACGCCCCCGTCGCCCTCATATTCTCCCCTCATCCGGACGACGAATGCATTATTGGCGGCCTGGCCTTGCGCCTGATGCGTGAACGAAAGTTTCGTGTCGTGAACGTTGCGGTGACGCTTGGCAGCAATAAAGAACGGCAACCCGCCCGGCTGGCGGAATTAAAGAGCGCCTGCGAATGGATTGGCTTTGAGCTTGCTGAAACCGGCCTTGAGAAAATTACCCCGGCCGCCCGAACGCGGGAACCGGAGAATTGGATGGTCGCGGTCAGGACCATCGCCCGCCTGTTGGCAAAATTTCAACCGGCGGCGATTTTCTTCCCGCACGAACTGGACTGGAACAACACCCACGTGGGAACGCATTTCCTGGTCAAGGACGCTCTCAGGACCCTTCCGCCCTCCTTTACGACGGCCCACATCGAAACCGAATTCTGGGGCCAAA
>DASYZW010000305.1:0-7894 GCA_035945915.1 Verrucomicrobiia bacterium
AGCAGCCCGTTCTGCCCCAACAAGTCTTCGGGCTTTTGATAATCCTTCAGCAGTTCGTTCAGTACTTCATCGGTAATAGCCATAGTTTTCTATCCTCTCAGCTTTCTTTGGCCACTTACACGATTATTTTTACAGCCCCCCAAGCCTATTGGGAACGTGTGCCCTCCAAATTGTTCAGGGTGCAACAACGGCGGCCATTAAATCCTAGTTCGCCTATAGAGGCCGCGCTTGGGTCTAAAAGCGAAAGGGCAATGCTCCAATTGTAAACTTAATTGGAAATATGATTGAAGAACAACACTCGCCGCGTTGGTTGCAGCGTGGGTTCTACGTGTCCTGCGCGGCGATTTTAGTCGTCACTGCATGTGCTAAGATATGGAGCGCACATCTTAGCACTCCGATTCTATTTAGGCGGGATTCCTTGCTTTATATCGATACTCAGCATGTGCTTGTTTTTGCGGCAATTTATGAGCTTTTGGTCTCTTTCTTCTTAGTTTTTTCCCATCGCAATTGCGTAAAAAGCATTTTAATCGCAATTACCGGCTCGGAATTCTTGTTGTACAGATTTTTCAAGGCTGCTATGCATGATCCTCGCCCTTGCCCGTGTCTTGGAAATGTGCCAGCCTCTATTGGACTTACAGATAATTCTGTGAATTGGATCCTCATCGCAATTGCAAGTTATTTCGTGTGCGGCGGAATTACATTCTATGCCATGAGGTTTAACCGTTCTATGTAATGTGGGTCTTGCGGATGGCCGCCTAATCGGATTTTCCCGGACGTGTCGTTTGCATAAGGAAATGTCGTCATGTTCGATTTTAACAATATCATATGAAATATGAAACGGACCGGTGTAACGCAGATTGGCCTTCTGTGGGCATGTCTCGCGTTCTGTCTTTTTGGAAATATCCTGCGCTACGGAAGCTTTTTTTACGAGTTCACAAGCGAGTTTTTGCGAATGCAACTCCCGTTGCTGCTTTGTTTGGTTATTTGGTCTAGCATTTTTTTCTATCTGACCTGGAATCGTGTTGATTTGTTCCTTGTCGGGTTTTTTCTTGTCAGTTTAGGGTTTTACCTGGCTGGCTATAAAGTGGCGCGCTGGTATGAGCCCGACGCTTTCATTCCATTAGCAGGAGCGACGTTCGGACGGGTAGCGAGTTTTCTTTTAGGCCCTTGCCGTTCCTCTCAGCAGGCACAGGCGGGAGGAAACCAGGAATGCTTGCGTGATACCAGACATTTACCGAGCGCCATTTTTCTGGCGGGACTTGTTTTGTTGCTCGCATTTTCATCATTTTGGCATTTGGATAGCACGAACAACCCTTATCACGGCCCGCGTTGGATGGGGCTCTGGAAAAATCCGAATGAGTACGGAATACTGATGGGTATTGGTCTGGTTCTGGCAATCGGGCTGCTCTGGGCAAATCGGAACTTAAAGATGGAAGATCGAGATTTATTCGGATGCCCCTCAAGTTGGTTGCTGCCGCTGATTCTATTTGGAGCCGCGCTGATGATGGCTGCGGGTTTATTGTTTAGCTATAGTCGCGGCGCGTGGCTGGGGTTTGCCGCCGGGTTGCTGTATCTGTCAAAGGCCCATGGAAGATTCGAATGGCGTTACTTATTGCCGGTGATTGTGATAATTTCGGGGGTGGCCTGGTTTTTTTGGAATGCCACGCCCGAGACGGCACCCTGGTATGTGAAGCGGCTCGATTTGGGCAGACCATCCGCGCAGCATCGCGTCGCCGCCTGGAGGGCGGGAGTCGAAATCATGCGGGATCATCCACTGGGTGTCGGCTGGAACAATTCGGAAGAGGTGTACGAGGAGGATTATTCCCCGCCGGAAGGTGGCGGGGCAGCGATTGCCATGAATGATTATTTGATGCTCGGAACGCAACTCGGCTGGCCGGGATTAACTTGTTTTGTACTTTATTGTGCGGCGTGTTTAAAACGGCGGAATCGGTTTAAGGGCCGGAATTTGGAATTCGAAATTCAGATCGCATGCAGAGCCGGAGCTTTAGCGATGCTAGTGGCCTTTTGGTTTGACGGCGGGTTGTTCAATTTGGCGACCACCGTGCCATTTTGGATAATGCTCGAATTGGGAGCCGTAAAGGGTGAACGCAGACAGCGGAACATGGATGGCGCAGAATGTTCAGAGCCCGTAGCCGGCGGGGCACAGAAAGGTTTGCCCACGGAACACCGCGCCCCGGTGAAGGCGACAGGATTCACGATACTAGAGCTCCTGGTGGTCATCGCGGTTATTGCAATTCTGGCGGCACTGCTTTTACCCGTGTTGTCGCAAGGTAGAAAAAAGGCTCAGGCCGTCACCTGCCTTAGCAATCTCGGACAATTGTCGGCCGCTTGCAAAATGTACGCTGATGACGACCATGGGGAACTGGTTTCCTGCTGGCCCATCGGCTGGGGAACTTTTGCGGTCAATCCATACTCATGGTGCCCCGGTTGGGCATCATTTCAGGAGCCACAAGACGCGGTAGACGGGAGCTACGGCCCAAGTCCGCAATTCGACTGCACCAATAACTATGCCCTGGAGCAGGGCGCAATTTGGCAATACGTTAAAGCAGCCAGCGTCTATCGGTGTCCATCCGATGACCGGACCTTTGGCGGTTGGCCAGTGGTGCGAAGCTATTCAATGAACTCGTGGATAGGCGGAAGAAGCAACGGCGACCCTACTGGAAGCACCACGTTTATGACCCCCGCAAAGGATGGCGGGTTAACTTACGCGTTCTTTCGAACTGAAAACCAAATCCGGCAGCCGTCGCAAATCTGGTCGTTAATTGATGAAGACGGCAGCACTATAAATGATTCCATGTTTATAGTGGACATGGGCGATCCAAATGAAATAACCGATTTGCCTGCCGTTCGGCATGGCCGCGCATTTGGAATCGCTTTCGCCGACGGCCACGTGGAAGCAAACAAGTGGCTTGAGTCTGCCAGCGATTGGGAAAATCAAGATCCACCAGACGCCGATTGGCTAAAACTAAAAGAGATGACGACGGTTGAAAAATGAGCTTTCGACATTGTTTAGGCTGTCTGGGCTTGCCCCTCATTTTGATTCTTTTGCGTTCCTGATCGAATACTTTTCCACATTCGCGGCGGCAACGATCCGATCGCAATAAATCCAAGCTGGCTGCAGACGAACAGGCTGAGCCATTTAAACGCGGCATCAGTAAATCCGTAGCTGTGGAGGCCGATGCCGAGCATATTGACGCCAAACCAGGACCAACTCGTGACGACATTGCCGAAGACGGCGCAGTTGGCCAGGCCGCGCTCGCGAATCATGCCGCCCCAGCGCAGGTGCAGGATCAGCGCGTTCCAAAGCACAATAATAAGCGCGCCATTTTCTTTGGGGTCCCATCCCCAAAAACGACCCCAGGATTGGTCAGCCCAAATACCACCGAGAACCGTGCCAACGAAACTGAACAGTGTCGCAAAGCAAACGATCCCGTAAATCATCCGGGCCAATGATTTTGCCGTGGCGGCATCCAGCGACCTGGTGAAAACGCCGCGCACAATGTAAATCAATCCCAAAAATCCCGCGACAAAGGTGCTCGCGTAGCCGGTAGCGACGGCGACGACATGCGTGGCGAGCCAGAAGTTGGTATCCAATACGGCCCGCATCATTTCCATGGTGTCGCCGTCGAGCGCGAGATTTTGCGCGATAATGAGGGTGATGAAGCCAAGTCCGGCTGAAACCACCGCGCCGATTCCATTTTTGTAGAACGTTTCCAGGACGATGCCGAGCAAACAGGCGCCCCAGCCGATGAAGATGGCTGAGGAATACAAATTTGTGACCGGCGGGCGGTCCTGCAAAATGATCCGATAAAACAGCCCGGTGGTATGGATAAAAAATGCCAGACCGATGAGCCAAACCGCGGAACGCCGAAGCGCCTCTGAAAGATTAAACCAGGAGACGATCGCGAGCAGCCCGGCGAACACGTAGATGACCATCGCGTTATAAAATGGCTGCATTTGGTTAAAGAAAACTTCCGCCTGAGCCCTGGCCAATGCGCGCGAAAATGACGATCTGAGCGCCGACCGCAAGTCTGCGACGGCCGAATTAAATCCGGAAGCGTCCTTATTTTGCAGGGCCGCCGCCATGGCGGCGTAATTGTCAACTGCCGGGGGAACGGGCTGACCTTTGGCGGCCTCAAGCATCACCGTGGCGACGTTTTTCCAATCTCGCGCATGTTCTTCCGGCGGGATGATGAGGGGCGGCGCGAGTTGCGACATATAGTCAAATCGTTGCAATTCGGCCAAAAAAGCATTGAAGGTTTCCTGGTCATATTTCTTGCCGGCCTGCTGGGCGCGAACGGTCGCGACCCCGGGTGAAAGCAAATTTTCGTAATCCGCCATTTCCTGTTTCCAATTTTGGGAATCGTGCGGCTGGACTGTATTTGCAAGCTGCGCGTACAACTCCATGCGTTCGTGGACTTTTATCACGTCGCGTTCGTAGGCGTTGCGGATGGCCGGCTCGATTTGTCCGACGCGCTCGTTTTCCTTGTCAAATGCGTCCAGGGAGGGCGCAATTTGGCTCCATGAGTAATGTTCGCCGTCCTCTTGATGTTCCGTGTCCCTGTCCGGCAATTTAAGGAAGGCGATCAAGTCCGGATTATCCACGCGGAATACCGGCCAGGCATCGGCCACCGCCGGATTCATCATTACATTGGCCAGCCATTGGATGGCGGGAATGGTTTCATGATGCGCCATTGGCGATTTCCACGGCTCAAGATCGAGCGTTTGCAATTCGTTGATTTGCAGGAGCGAATTACGCGCGAGCGAATCCATGGGCTTGAGCCGTCCGTTGAATACGACGGGCAATTTTGCGAAGTTCGAAAACGCGAAACCGGCATCTCGCGGCGGCAGCATCTGACAGAGGAACCAAAAAGCCATGACGAGGGTCAAAACCGGCGGCAGCAATCGGGTCAATGGCGTATTTTTTTTCATTTTTTTCCGGTGATAAAACCGGCGAGATGGAACAGAAATTGAATAATCAGGCCGGCAGCCACCATTGCACAACCGATATAGGGCGTCAACCAGCTTGGGTTATGAACGACCTGCAACAAGGACCAGGGCGCCAGGCCGGCTTGTTGCGTGGCATCGCCCGCGGTCATTTGCTGCTGGTAAAATGTCAATCCCGCGTAACGCAAGGGGTGGTTCATGGAAATTTCAATCTCCCGGTTTTCACCGGTTTGAGGGTTGTTGAGCAGCACACGGCTGCGGAAATCCTTTGGAATATCGGTGCCTTCGTAAACCGTGTGGGTCGCCTTGAGCAAGGTCAGGGAAAATGGAAACCGGACTTGTTGCGGGCGCAAGGCGAATGTGAACGTTTTGCCGTTGACAGAAACCGATTGCGGTTGCGTCAGTTCCGCCATGATTTTCCCCGTCATTTCCGGGCCGAGTTCGCCTGTATATGCTTCGCGGATTTGTTCAGTTTTCGCGCCGTCATCGGTCCAATCGGAGACGATCCAATCCCCCAGGGAACCGCTCGGGCCGGACAATTCGATTTCGGCCGTCGGCGCATTTTTATCGTCGGTAGTTCTCACTTCATTGGTCGGCCAGAAGTCGAAATTGACGGCGACGCCGTTTGGGGTCATGGGCGGGCCGTTCTGGATCATCGGCGCGCGGAACTGAGTCTCCGAGTTTTTCCAAAACCGTTTGACGCGAATCGTGATTGGGAGGTTTGGGTCCTGGAGTTGAGCGCCGGGCTGGAGCCATTGCGACGGAAAAGCGACGACCTTTTCGGTATTTGAGCCGGTTGCGGTGGCGAAGGCCAATTCATACGTGCTGGCGCTTTCGGAGTAGGAGCGGGTTTGGCCCTCGCTGAAACTAATTTGCGATTCATGCGCAAACATATCGGTGGCGAGCTGGCCGACCAGCAGGAGAATTACGCCGGCATGGGCTAATTGGATCCCAATTTTTTTGGCAGAAAGTTGAAAACGATAAATGTGGGCCGCGACCAGGTTGAGGAGCAGCATTGTGCCGATGAGATATCCGCCCGGCAGGATCATGGGAATTCTGCGGCCAAAGAGGTCGAGGCCCAGGACGATCCATTTTCGAAAATAACGGGATTGGGCATTGTAAAGCCCCTCATCCACCTGCGCCAGCGTGCCGATAAAGACCAGAACAATAGCGAACGCGAGCAAAACGACCGTGAGCCGAAGTGACGTGAAGAATTTAATCAGGGCGCGAATGATCATTTAAAGCTTGATCATCCCACGGCCATGTTGAGCAGAAACTCGATGTTGCTTTTGTTCTTCTTCAACTTGTTCAGCATGAGTTCCATGGCTTCGACGGGCGGGACACCCGTGAGGGCGCGTCGCAAAATGACGACGCGATTGTATTCATCCGGGTGATACAATAATTCTTCTTTACGGGTGCCTGACCGCTCGATGTTGACGGAGGGGAAGATGCGGCGGTCGACGAGCGCGCGATCGAGGTGGACTTCCATATTTCCCGTGCCTTTGAACTCTTCGAAGATGACTTCGTCCATGCGCGAGCCGGTATCCACGAGCGCGGTGGCCATGATGGTCAGCGAGCCGCCTTCTTCGACATTTCGCGCCGCGCCAAAGAAACGCTTGGGCTTGTGCAATGCATTGGCGTCCACGCCGCCGGAAAGAATCTTGCCGGAATGTGGCTGGATGGTGTTATAGGCGCGGGCGAGGCGGGTGATGGAATCGAGCAAAATGACCACATCCCGCTTGTGCTCGACCATGCGGCGGGCCTTTTCGATGACCATTTCGGCCACTTGCACGTGTCGCTCGGGCGGTTCGTCGAACGTTGATGAAATCACTTCGGCGCCCCGGCAAGTGCGCTCCATGTCGGTCACTTCTTCGGGCCGCTCATCAATGAGCAGGATGAACAAGTATGACTCCGGGTTGTTTTTCAAGATGGCATTGGCAATTTTTTGCATCAACACCGTCTTGCCGGTGCGCGGGGGCGCCACGATCAATCCGCGCGTGCCTTTCCCGATCGGACAAACCAGGTCCAGAACCCGTGTGTTCAATTCATCCGAAGCCGTCTCGAGAAGAAAACGTTTGTTTGGAAACAGCGGCGTGAGGTTGTCAAAATGGGTCTTTTCTTTGGCCTTGTCCGGCTCTTCGCCGTCCACGGCTTCCACTTTGAGAAGCGCGAAAAATTTTTCTTTTTCCTTGGGCGGACGGATTTGACCGGCGATGAGGTTTCCGGTTTGCAGGTCAAAGCGCCTGATTTGCGAGGGTGAAATGTAAATGTCCTCCGGGCAAGGCAAATAATTAAAGCTTTGAGAGCGGAGAAATCCGAAGCCTTCCGGCAACACTTCGAGGACGCCTTCAGAGAAAAGCACGCCGGCGCGCTCGGCGTTTTTCTGGAGGATGTGAAAAATGACCTCATGCTTGCGCATGGTGCCAAAATTTTCGACGCTCAATTCCTTGGCCATCGCGTTGAGTTCGGTCATGCTCATAGCCTGGAGTTTGGCGATGTTGAGCGAGGACGCGATTTTGTCGCGATGAGCAGGCCTTTCGCCGTCCATTTTCGGATCGTCGTCGGAAGGAGTGGGTTCGATGGGTTTGGACGGAGGCTGCAAGGCGGCTTCGGGCGGCGCGATGGGCGCCGGGGCGGGCGGCGGCGGTTCAGCGGGGACAGCTTCTGTTGCGGGCTTTGTTTTCGGTTTTCTGGCAACTCTTGGCATAAAAGCTAATGTTGAAACTGGATGGAAATTGACTTCCTCACATTTAGGCAGTCCCTTGCACTGGACGACCCGTGACTGGAAAAATTCAAAAATGGATTTGTCAACCGAGCGGCTGAGGACCTTCCTCAACACGGCAGGGGAATTTTCGCAGTCAGTTCAGTTTTAGCGTATCTATTTTGGGCGGCTTGTCAAATAGGAATTGTGTTAAAGATATTGAAC
>DASYZW010000306.1:0-4568 GCA_035945915.1 Verrucomicrobiia bacterium
AATTTCGCCAGCCCATCGCGAGGATGCCGTAAACAAGTTGCCGGCGTCGCGTTGTGGCGCGGTCTCGGATCGTCGCCAAATCCGGAATGAGTCCGCAATACCAGAAAATCAGTGAGACGATAAAATATGTCCCGACTGCGAACATGTCCCAAACCAGCGGGCTGCGAAACTGCGGCCACAGGCCCATCGTATCCGGATATGGGGCCATCCAGAAGAAAACCCAGGGACGCCCCAAATGAATCAACGGAAACATCCCCGCGCACGAGATCGCGCATAGAGTCATCGTTTCAGTGAAGCGATTGATGGCTGTGCGCCATTTTTGGTGCAAGAGCAGCAGGATGGCGGAAATGAAGGTTCCGGCATGACCGATACCGACCCACCAGACAAAGTTGACGATGGCAAAACCCCAGGCGATCGGAACGTTGATTCCCCAAATCCCGGTGCCCCTATATAGCAACCAGGCGATCGCAAAAAAGAACATCATGAGGAGGGCGAAGGCCCCGGTCGCAGCGAAGAACCATGCTTTGGGCTGTCTCTGTCGTGGTTTCAGGACAATTGATCCAATCTTTTCCGTGACGGACTCCAGGCTCTGGCCGGGAGCCATGAGGCGCGAGGGATAGCCCAGCGGCGTCCTTTCCTGCGACGCAACGTCTTCAGAAGCGATATTATTATTCCTCGCGGTCATCCTGAAATTTTCGGATTCGGATTCCGCAACTTTGCCAGGTACGCTGTGCGCGGCCGCGTATTTAATTGCCCGAGCATTAAAAAGTTAAGCGGATGTGTTCTTAATTTGGCGACCCGGCTGTTCGGATCATTTAAGTCGCCGAAGTCGATCGCCTTCGCGGGGCAAACCTGCTGGCAGGCGGTTTGAATTTGCAGTGGCGCCAGCGTATGGTCTTCGTTTTCCGCATTGATTCGTGCCTCGCTGATGCGCTGGATGCAATAAGTGCATTTCTCCATGACTCCGCGCCAACGAACTGTAACGTTCGGGTTCCACATCGGCTTCAGACTCGGTGTATTGTAATCAGCATATTGGAGAAAATTAAACCGGCGCACTTTGTAAGGGCAGTTGTTCGAACAATATCGCGTGCCGATACAACGGTTGTATACCTGCAAATTCAGCCCTTCCTTATCATGCACGGTCGCGTCCACCGGGCAGACCAGTTCACACGGCGCATTTTCGCATTGCATGCATGGCACGGGCTGGTGTGTGACCTGCGGGTTGGCTGGCGCACCGCGAAAATATCCATCAACGCGTATCCAATGCATGATGCGCCCGGCGGCCACCTGCTGTTTGCCAACGACGGGGATGTTGTTTTCAGCCTGGCAGGCGATCGTGCATGCGCCGCACCCGATGCAAGCGCCCAGATCTATTGCCATACCCCAGCGATAACCGTTGTATGCGAATTCTTTAGGTTTGAAAAGGGTGTCGGATTCCACCGGGGAGACTGACTCCTTTTGAATGAAATCTGGGTCGTTCCTGAAATCTTCGAAGGTGCCTTCGCGCACGATCTGGCGCTCTGGTGAATCGATCGCATGTTGAGCCTGAGTGGTGACCAGTTCGTATTTCGCGCCAATTTTTTTCAAAGTTGCCCCGCCGCCAGACCAAAGCGCGGTCGAGGTTCGCAGCTGATAAACGTCGAAACCCGCGCCATTGCCGGCGTTTCCCACCTCTCTGCGCCCGTAGCCGAACTGCAACCCGATTGAACGTTCGGGTTGCCCTGGCGTAATCCAAACCGGCAACGACAAACGCCGATCCTGGAATTCAATTTCCACGATGTCACCATTGGCGAGATTTTCTCTTTCAGCCAGGGACGCCGCTATGAGCGCCGCATTGTCCCACGTCAATTTCGTAATGGGTTTGGGCAATTCCTGGAGCCAGCCATTATTGGCGAAGCGACCGTCAAAGAGCGTGGCATCCGGACGGAAAGTGATTTCAAGATTGCTGGAGGCCGGCGACGGCGAGGTGGAAGGCGCCAAATCCAGCGCTTGGAGCTTCACCTCTTTAGATGGTAATTGAGTACCCGCGATGAAGCCGTCGTGCAACGTCCTTCGCCAGCGTTCTTCAAATTCCGGTTCCGGATTTTGCGAGCGCCAAAAGTCGCGGATAATGTCGTAATCACTTCGCCCCGGCGGCGCGGCCATCGCATCTAATACTTCGTGAGCCGATTTGCCCGCGTAAAGCGGAAGAATCAGTGGTTGTATAACGGAAATGGTTCCATCGAAAGCCCGGGCATCGCTCCAGGTTTCTAAAAAATGATTTTGCGGAATGTGCCAGGCGCACAGTGAAGAGGTTTCGTTCAAGTCCGGGGCGAGGTGAACGCTGAACGCTGCATTTTTCAACTTGTGGCCGAAGTCAAAATCTGCCGGGGCGGTGAACACCGGGTTACCTCCCAGGATAACCAGTGTCTCAACTTCGTTTCGATCGAGGGATTCAACCAGGTCGCGCAACGAGCCGGCATGATCGATAGGATCTGGCTCCGCGCTGTGGGTATACGTCACCGTAGTGCCGGCATTACCCAACTGATTGTTGATCAGGTGTGCCAACGCGTGAACCGTTGGAGGCTGGTTGCGCCCGGCGATAACAATTGCCTCGGCCCGATGCCTTGAAAGATCTTCGGCAACGACGGAAAGCCAATCGGCTTTCGCGTTGCCTGCGCTGGCTGTGAATTTGCCGCCAAGCTGCTGGCTGAGCGCAAAGGCGATGCCTTCGATCTCCCCATATTGCACCGGAAAACGGTGGTCCGCATTGGAACCAGTTACCGTGGGTGCGCTTTCAATCACGTACAATCGGTTCATCTCCACCTGGGCCGATTGTGCCCGGCGCCTGCTTGCGAAGTCCCGGGCATAGCGCAGGCTGTTCGGATGCAGATAGAGGAAATCCGAATCGAGTGAAACGATCACTTTCGCCCGCTCGAAGTGGTATTGCGGTTCGACGATTTCGCCAAAGGCATGCGCGGAACCTGCGCGCGCATTGTCGCGATTGGCCGGTTCGTACTGATGCCACCGGGCTTCCGGAAATTGCTTGAGCAATGCCTGAATCTGGCTGTGAAGCGTCGGGGACGTGACCGTTTCGGTTAAAACTCTAAAACCGGATCCATGCCGTGCTTTCTGACGTTCCAGGACATCAATCATGGCGGCAACAAAATTATCCCAGGTATCCGGCTGGCCCTGTCGCAGGACCGCCTGGCTACGGTCGGGGTCGTAGAGGTCCAGGAGAGCGGCCTGATGAAAAACATTTGTCGCGCCCAGGCTCGCCGGATGATCGGGATTCCCTTCGATTTTGGTGGGATGTCCCTCGTGGCTTTCGACAATCAGCCCGGTTGCGTATCCGCCCAGCGTCATGGCCGTGGCGAAGTACATTGGTTTGCCAGGAATGAGATCCTCCGGCTGATTGACGTACGGAATGATTTTGCCAATGGGTTGCCTCGTACACGAGGGCAGTCCGGCCAATGCCAGGGAAGCGCCCATGAGCTTTAAAAAGTCGCGCCGGTTATACCCTTTCCACTCCGAAGCTCCCGGGGCGAATTCCCGCGGTAACGATTCCCTGAATTGCCTTGCGCCTCCCAATTCAGCGAGACTTCTCCAAAGCGCCGGTTGTAGTTTTCGATTCATCGGTGGCACATACTGCAGTCAGTGAGCTGCTCGGTGTGAACGTGATAGGCCTCGACCAATTGTTTTCCCAGGACGTTTTGATTGGGCGCCTTCCAGTCCATATTGAAAACCTGATCGCGTGGACGAATGTAATTCTCGGGAGCGCGATGGCAGCCCAGGCACCACTTCATGTACAGCGTGTGCGATTTCCAGGTCAGCGGCATTTGGTCCAGTTGGCCGTGGCAGGTTACGCATCCGATCCCGTGGTTTACGTGGACGCGATGATTGAAAAATACAAAATCCGGCGTGCGATTTACGCGATTCCATGCCAAGCGGCGGTCCGACGCCATGCTGTCTCTTACCGGCGCCAGGATGGGGGCCTGCTTCCACACCTGGGAATGGCAGGTCATGCAGGTTTCGGTGGGCGGCAACCCGGCAAAAGCAGAAGTCTCAGCACTGGTGTGGCAGTAACGGCAATCCAATCCAAGCCCGTAAACGTGATGTTTGTGGCTGAAGGGGACCGGCTGTGTCAATGGTATCATCTCAAGCGTGGTCCACGGCGACCAATAAACGGCATACGTAATTCCCATGCTCGCGCCGATAAATAGCACCACTCCCGCAATGCTCGCGCGCGCGATCGTATTGGTCCGCGGACGAAAAATTTGCGCCATACTTGAAAACTGCTGTGCAATCCCCCTCAACGGCATTAGCTCTCCGTATGCCAGCGTAATTCGTTTAATTTTCGAAATGCCCTCCGACAAAAACGGAAAAATGCATATGTTGCCGCGCGGAAAGTTGCAAAATGCGGCCTCCATCGAGGGAGGGAATTTTTGAAGCCGTTGCCCTATTGGGAAATCGTTTGGGAGAACGGTGGCACCCCTGTTGCTTTTAAAAATTCCTATGAAAAAAACAATCTTATTCTCATTAATGATGGCTGGCGTTACCGCGATATGTAGCGGCCAGGCGGGTGGAGG
>DASYZW010000307.1:0-1589 GCA_035945915.1 Verrucomicrobiia bacterium
GGGAAATTGTCAATACCGTTGACATGGTGGCCGCGCTCAATTCAGGACAGGTCGGAGGCTATGGCACTGACGTCCTGGACCACGAGCCGCCGCCGGCAGACCATCCGTTATTGAAGCTGCCAAACGTCGTCTGCACCCCGCACGTTGCGTCGCGCACATTTGAAAGCGTGGTGCGACAGGCGACCACGAGCGTTCAAAATCTTATCCTCGCGATGAAGGGTGAAAAACCGATCGCGCAAGTGAACCCGGAAGTGCCGGTGAAAAAGGCGTAATGCCCGACGACGAGACATTTTTGAGGCAATTTGAAGCCGGAACGTGGCCGCTGGAAAACATGCGTCATCGCGAGCACGTCAAACTGACAGACTTAAGCCCGTTGCCACGCAGCAAACGTAATTTTGAAACACTGAAATAGAATTATGCCAGAGACTTATTACATTATTCCCAGGGAGAAGCATGACGCCCTTGTCAAAAAGGCCTACCGGTTCCGCGGTTATTCCGAGGACGAGGCGTCAGCCGGCGCGCGGTTTTGTTCCAGCGCGTCCTATTACGGAATCCGAACCCATAACGGCATCAAAGCGCTGCATCTGGACGAGCTTTTTGGCAGCAAAGTGGGCCGCTGGAAGCCGGGAGCAAAGATTGAAAAGAAACCGTCGAGGTTCGCCGCGGCGGAGATTTGGGACGCGAATTTCAAACTCGGCCAGGCCGTTGCTTATGAAGCGATGGATACGTGCATCAAACTTGCGGACAAATACGGCGTCGGGATGGTGAGCGTGGACAACGCGACGCATTATTTGTGGGGCGGCGGGTATGTCATGGATGTCGCACTGAAGGGTTACCTGGCGTATACCAATTGCACATCCGCCACTTCAGAAGTGGTTCCGTTTGGCGGTAAAACGCCAACCATGGGCACGAACCCGCATTCGTGGGGATTTCCAACCCAGGAGGCAATCGGATTTCCCATCGTCATCGATTGGGCGACTTCCACGGTAGCCATGGGACGCATCCAGGTAATGAAACGGGAAGGCAAGCCACTGGCGCCGGGCTGGGCAGTGGACGCGGAAGGCAATCCAACCACGGACCCGAATAAGGCCGTCGCATTGCTGCCCTTTGGATTGCATAAAGGCTATGGGATGGGATTGATTGATGAATTGTACGCGGCCTATATCGGCGGCGGTTTGCCTCAAATTCGCGGGACGGCGCTGGGCGACCCCAAAGAAAAACGCGCTTCCACCTTTTTCTTCCAGGTGATTCATCCGGACGCAATTAATGGCAATAACTTCGCCAATAATCGGACCCAGACGCAGAATGTCAAAGCCGTGATTGCCGATATTCTTGGCCACGGGAACGAAAAAAGCATTTTGCCCGGACAACCCGAGGCCAATTCCGGCGCGCTCTCAAAGAAATATGGCGGCCTGTTGTTTACGGAGGCTGAAATTGGGGAGTTCAATCATCTGGCGAAAGAATGCGGAGAAGCGCCATGGAATTTAGCCGAACTGCAATCCGTCCAGGTTTAGCGAAATAAGAAAAGTTTGGACCCCACCATCCTTCCACGTTAAACCGATTTCAGGATTTGGGCCGGTCATTTTTCT
>DASYZW010000308.1:0-7847 GCA_035945915.1 Verrucomicrobiia bacterium
CGCCCCCTGCTCATTTTAGCTGGCAATCGAACCTCAATAAACGTACAAAGAACCACAACAAAACAATGCCTCTCGGGTAACACCCCTTTTGGCACAACGTATCCCCTTCACGGGTAACAGTTACTTTTGGCGCACGGCGCCGCAGGCGTCGACGCGAGGAGACTTCAGATTCTGATGATTCGGTGAATTCTGTCTAAATGAATTCGTTTCCCCGCCCTTCCGCACATTACATTTGTGTAGTAAAGTAAACGTGTAAACGGGCGGGAAAACGGAGGGTGAGAGTGCGAAAGTGGCCGTGTCTATTGGGGATTTGAGGTTTTCGAGATTTTAGAGGGGGTGTAAACGAGACGGCGGCTTTTCAGCCGCGGATACCGGGGAGAATCTCCGCCACGGTCGCCGCGGACGCGAAGGTTTCTGAAGACAGTCAAGGCAGTGCCAAGAGTGCGCATGAGCGCCGGGTGTGCCATGAGTGCCGCGGGCGCGGAGTGAGGGGAGCGAACGAGAGTGACGAGTGACGAAAGGAGCCCCGAAAGCTTTCGGGGATACAGATTACCCCACTGTGCGGGACAATGGGGGAGCCCTAACACCGCTGGCAAAGTGGAACTTACCCATCCGGTTGAAGAATGGTTTCATAATGTTTGCGGAGCACCACGGAGTGACCCTTCCTCCGTCGGGGGCTGGATGTCTGCGTTGGAGCGGCGAAGTTGGCGCACATTCCCGACGATCCATTTGACCGCTTTATCATCGCAACGGCTAGTCTAAGCTCAACAACCTGGCCGTGGTCACGGCGGATGAACGGTTTCGGGAATATGATGTAACCGTTATAATTTAGCGGCGGCTCCGTCCGGCGATTATCCTAATTCTTTGTGCCGGCCAACTCTTCCTCGAAATCCACAATTTCCTTAATCTGCGCCAGAAACCAGCGGTCGATTTTCGAGAGATTGAAAATTTCATCCACGCTAAATCCGGCGCGCAGGGCATGGCGGATGAAGAAGATCCGTTCCGCATTGGGGACTGAGAGTTTTCGCGAAATGACATCGCGCGGCAAAATTTTGCGGTCGCCATAGACTTCCGTACCAACGCGCCAGGGTTTGCCGTCAGCGCCGAGGCCGGCGCGGCCGATTTCGAGCGAGCGCAGGCATTTTTGGAGACTTTCCTTAAAGGTCCGGCCAATGGCCATGGCCTCGCCCACGCTTTTCATCTGCGTCGTCAATGTGGGATCAGCCTGCGGAAATTTCTCGAAGGCGAATCGCGGTATCTTCGTCACCACATAATCAATGGTCGGCTCGAAGCTCGCCGGGGTCTCGCGGGTAATGTCGTTTTTGATTTCGTCCAGTAAATAGCCGACGGCAAGTTTGGCCGCGATTTTTGCAATGGGAAATCCGGTCGCCTTGGATGCCAGCGCCGAGCTGCGCGACACACGCGGGTTCATTTCGATGATGACCATTCGCCCATTATCAGGATTCACGCCGAACTGGATATTGGAGCCGCCGGTTTCGACGCCCACCGCGCGAATCACGGCGAAACTCTGGTCGCGCATGATCTGATATTCTTTGTCCGTGAGCGTTTGAATCGGCGCCACGGTGATGCTATCTCCGGTATGAACGCCCATGGGGTCGAAATTTTCGATGGAACAAATGATGACGCAATTGTCAGCCTTGTCGCGCATCACTTCCATTTCATATTCCTTCCAGCCAAGCAACGATTCCTCCACAAGGATTTCCGAGACGGGAGACAGATCCATTCCGCGCCGCGCAATTTCTTCAAATTCATCACGGTTGTAGGCAATGCCGCCGCCTGTTCCGCCCAATGTAAACGCGGGTCGAATGATGAGCGGAAAGCGACCGATCTTTTCAGCAACCGCCCGGGCCTCGTTCATATCGTGTGCCGTTCCGGAGATGGGAACGTCGAGCCCGATTGAAAGCATCAGTTGTTTAAAGGCTTCGCGATCTTCGCCGCGGTGAATCGCATCCGGACGGGCGCCGATCATTTCGACATTGTGACGTTCGAGGGCGCCGGAGCGATGAAGCGCCATGGCGGTATTCAGAGCCGTTTGACCGCCGAGCGTGGGAAGCAACACCAGCTTATCGCCGGATTTCGCGTCCTTGCCGCCCTTGGAAATCAATTGCCGTATCTCTGCTTTTTCCCGCGCGATAATTTTCTCGACGGCCTCGGGCGTAATCGGCTCGATGTACGTGCGATCGGCAAATTCCGGGTCCGTCATGATGGTGGCCGGATTGGAATTAATGAGGATTACGCGGTAGCCCTCTTCCTTGAGCGCCTTGCAGGCCTGGGTGCCGGAATAATCAAATTCGCAAGCCTGGCCGATGATGATGGGCCCCGCGCCGATGATGAGGACCGAATGAATGTCAGATCTTTTGGGCATGAAAGCGTTACCAGTTTCTTCGGAAATTGAGCAGTGCCAATACCGCGACAGTGAGTACCATCATCATTCCGCTGGGAATGAACTTTTTTGTTTTTGAAAGGCGCCAGGCGAAGACGACGAGCAACAGGGCCATGATGACATTCGCCATGGCGCGGCCGAACGCAGGTTGAAAAACTCCCGACAGCCGCGTTAAAATTAAAAGCGCGGCCGCCACAGCGGATGTCATGAGCGAAATCTTGCTGCCAGCCGAGAAAAATCCAATCAGCCCGCCTATCAGCAGCAGTATAACGTAACTCCAAAAGACTGTATTTTCAAATTGCATCATGCAAAGCTTGCCTCAATTTGCAATGGTCTCCAAGTTTAGAATTTCCCCGCCTTTACATTCGGCAATGACGTCAAATGGACGGCAACAGACGTCGCAATCAGTCGTAAACCGTTGGTTAGAGACGGTGGTATCCAGTGTAATTTCGCAAAATTGCCCGCAAAATGGGCAGGAAACCGTTTCAGAAACTTCCATTCACCGATTTTAGCTCTCCGCTTTAAAAATTCAAATCTTCGCTCAAAAAAACGGTGGGAACGGCACTTGCTAAAACAGTGCTGCAAAGCGGCATTGGTGTCGCAAAATGCAATCTTAACGGGTAAAGGGTCATCATGGTCAAATTATTACATGTTTTAGTGGTTGAGGATTCGGCGAACGACGCCGAATTGTTATTGGACGAAATCAGAGAAGCGGGATACGAACCAATGTCGGAGCGTGTCCAAACTGCGGAGGAATTGACTGCGGCGCTCGCGCGACACACCTGGGACGTAATTTTATGCGATTACGTAATGCCGCAGTTTAGCGCACCCGACGCCCTGCGGATCGTCCGCGCAAAGCATCCTGAGATTCCATTTATCGTTGTGTCCGGGGTCATGGGCGAAGAATCCGCCGTGAACATGATGAAGGCCGGCGCCAGCGATTACCTCGTCAAAACCAATTTATCCCGCCTGGTGCCAGCCATTGAACGCGAAATGGAAACGGCCCACACCTACCGGGCGCGCGCCCAGGCGGAGGCCAGTGCGCGATATTTGGCGGCGATCGTCGAGTCCAGCGAAGACGCCATTTACGGCATTAAACTGGACGGCACGGTTGTGAGCTGGAACCGCTCGGCGGAGCGGACTTATGGATTTCGCGCCGGTGAAATCATTGGCCGCAACGTTTCGATTTTGTACCCGGACGAACGGTTGGATGAACTGATTGATACCATGGAACGGATCAAACGCGGTGACCACGTTGGCAGGGCTGAAACTGCCCGCGTCCGCAAAGGCGGCCGATTGGTTCCGCTTTCGGTCACCATTTCGCCGATGAAAAACGGTGACGGGAAAATCAGCGGCGCGTCAGTTATCGCCCGCGACATCACAAACCGGAAACGGGAGGAGCAGGAACGGATTAAGCTGATTCACGAGCTAACGGAGGCACTGGGCCGGGCCAAGACGCTCGCGGGACTTTTGCCCATTTGCGGAGAGTGCAAACGCATTCGCGATGACCAGGGCTATTGGCAGCAGGTTGAGGCTTACATCTCCCAGCATTCAGACGCGGTATTCACGCACGGCATCTGCCCCGACTGCCTAAAGGCTGCCCGAGCTGAAAAGTCCGAGCACGTCAGAGCTGTCGAAGCCGAGACGCCCTCCGTCAAGTAAGGTATTATCTTCAAACGCCTTGACTGGACGGTGTCGCTTGTTGAAGCAACACCATCCGGGACGCAAACTTATACAATTCAGATAGCGTCGGTATATTGAAGCACGCTTCATCGAACGTGTGGGCAGTCCCGCCTGCAAGCATCACCATCAATCCAACGTGCACCAATTCCGCCGGACCTCCTCCAATTACGATTAGATCGTACGTCCTCATATTTGTCCTTTTTCTTCAGCAAACCTCGGCTGGACGTAAGCTACTATTCAGGACGTAAAGGTCATCCAGAAATATAGCGTTCGGAGGCCACTACAGTGTCGCCAGCCGTTCCGGGGAAGATTAATGAAATAGCCGGGAACTTATCTCGCGTTTCTACTTCTGTTTTGAGAAGTAGTCGGGCGCGCAGTGGGGGCAAATACCATGAGTGAAGCCGATGTTAAAATTTTCCAGAAAAAAGATCTCCAATGGTTGCCACTGGTCTTGTTTGTTCCGGATCTTTTTACAGCTCGAGCAAATTGGCAGAAGTTCTTTGTCATCCGCCAGCGGGGCATCAAAAAAGTCCGTGACCCTCTTCTTCCGCTCGCGCATCTCCCTCGCTTCGCGAATCGCATGGCGCATGGCCACGGCAAGGTAGTCGAGTTCGTCCTTTCGCACGTAATCGGCAATGCCGCCCATGATCTTTTCGATTTCCATTTCTCGCGTCAGCGCGTTGGTCACGAAAATGAACGGCGTTTCAGGACATTTTTCGCGCGCGGCTCCGTACGCGGTCAGTCCGTCAAATGCAGGCAGGCCATGGTCGGAAAGGATTACGTCCGGCCGCTGCTCAAGGCCGGTCAGGAATGCTTCCCGAGTGTCGGCACGCTTTAGTTCAAATGACAAACCGCTCTCACGCAGTTCATTTTCCACTCGCGTCGCGTCCCCGGGATCATCCTCCAGATATAGGATCTTTAATTGCTGAGTCATTCGGTCCCACCCGATCAACAGATACCATCCCAAAATAAGAATTATTTAGCAATCAAATTTTTATTGACGGTTTCGGCCAAGCTTCTATTTTTTTTTATGCTTAATCTCAAATCCGCCTGGGCGGCTGCTGCCGCGTTGTTGGTGTTTACCGGTTGCAAATGCTATTCTCCTGGTCCTCAAGAGAATATGTCCTCACCACTGGGATCGCTCCCTTTCGCGCATCCAGGCACAGCCATGCACGCCGGCTCCTGGGATCGCACCGGCGGAAATAGGGATTTTATCTCCGTCCCGCCCGGCAAAACCATTACCCTTTTGGACCAGGACGGCGCGGGAGAAATTCACCGGTTTTGGATGACCATTTCACCGCGAAATGTCCAGTCATTGCGCCAGGTGATTCTGCGGATGTATTGGGACAATGAAACAAATCCCAGCGTCGAATGCCCGGTTGGCGACTTCTTTGGTGTCGGCTTTGGCGAGGTGTCAGATTACCGGTCAATTCCGATGGACGAAGACAGCGGCGGGTATAACTGTTACTGGCCTATGCCGTTTCACACGCACGCGCGATGGACGCTCGAAAATCGCTCCAGCGAGAGAATCGGTTCGTTCTATTACAATGTCGATTACACCACCTGCCGTCATCTTCCCAAAAACATGCTGGAATTTCATGCGTGCTGGCGGCGTGAAAACCCCACGACAGCCAATCGTAATTACACGATTCTCGAAGCGCAGGGTGAAGGGTTTTACGCCGGCGTGGCCCTGTTCATGCAGGGCCTGAATATGGGCAAAAACAAACTCGCCTTCCTGGAAGGGGACGAAATGATCTATGTCGATCAGCCCAATCCCAATCCGCCCACCCCGTCGCATTGGCGTCATTCCGAAGCCGTGCCGCAAATCAATGGAACGGGAACGGAAGATTATTTCGGGGGCGGCTGGTACTTCGACCACGGTCCGTTTTCCGCGCCGTATCATGGTTGCACGATTAAGGACGATAAAAATTCAAGAGTCTCAACCTATCGCTGGCACATCGAGGACGCGATCCCGTTTCACAAAAACATTCGCGTCACGATCGAGCACGGCAACCAGGATGATACGGAAGCCGATTATTCGTCGGTGGCTTACTTTTACCAGAAAAACCCTCACCAACCCTATCCGCCTTTGCCCGCGAATCCTGACGATTTGATGCCGAGCCAGAAGTAGACATTCAATCGGTGGCAACTTTCGCAAGCTCACTTGGGCTTGGAAAGCGCAAAGACAGTGACGCTTACGGCGACAGCCAGAACAACCAGGAAGAGGAGTCCGTTAAACCGGGCGTCCTGCAAATGGGTGAAGCCGGGGCATGGGCGCGAACTCAAGTGTGACAAAAACAGTTTAGACATACATTTTTTTGGATTTGGTTTCCGCGGCATTATTGCTGTTTTCATGGACTTATACGAGATAAGCCAGGCGATCTTGCAGCGGATTTATAATTCTCACGCGCGATTCGTTCGTTTTCGGATTTAAAATGCTTATTCTATTTATCTCATTGGTTGACACAGTTGCTTTAACGATAAAATGCTGGCTTTGCCCGACTTGACAACCAGCCACGGTTATGGTTTACTCTTTTCCGTTGCAGCCGAGACTCGGTTTCCTTCCTGAAGCCGGGTGCGGGAGACCCAAACCCCTCACAAAATTGAGGACGGGGCGCACGAGGCCGGGTAACCGGTTTCAAGGCCACTTTCAAGGCCAAGCCCGACAGCTAATCTCGCAGGCGTTTGGAAGGGCGAGCCTCTGAGCTACGACGTACGTGGCATTCAAGTTCACCCCAATGTAAATGAATTGTGGCGCGTCATGCTAATAGTATGACGGCTTTTAATAAGTATATGTTGGACGCAATATTTGTTGGTTTAATGTTTGGAGGGTTCATGGCCCTGATGATCTATGTCGTGGGCTGTGAAAAACTTTAGCTTCTATGCATACTGAAAACATTGTCCTCGGAATCATCTCCCTCGCACTCTGCGCCTACCTGATTTTTGCCATGGTGCGGCCGGAAAAGTTCTAAGCGAAAATATGAACGCCCATCAATGGCTGGAGCTGGCGCTTTATGTCGCCGGACTGGTTCTTATCACCAAGCCGCTCGGCATCTACCTTAATCGCGTATTGGACACCAACGGCCGCACCTGGCTGGACCCGGTGCTGCGACCGCTTGAAAAATTGACATATGCGATCCTTCGGGTAGATCCATCCAAAGAACAGGAATGGAAACAGTACACGTTCGCCGTGATCGTTTTCAGCCTCGTGAGTTGCCTGTTCACTTACGTCATCTTGCGGATACAACAACATCTGCCGCTCAATCCGCAGGGCTTTGGCGCCCTGACACCGCATCTGGCATTCAATACGGCCATTAGCTTTACCACCAACACGAACTGGCAGAGCTATGGCGGTGAATCCACGATGTCCTATTTTTCGCAAATGGTGGCATTAGTGATCCACAATTTCTTTTCGGCCGCGGTGGGTATTGCAGTGGCGGCGGCGCTCGTGCGTGGTATCGCGAGAGCCACGTCGCAGACCATTGGAAATTTTTGGGTGGATATCACGCGGATCATGTATTATTTGCTTTTGCCCCTTTGCATCGTGTATGCGTTGGTCCTGGTTTCCCAGGGCGTCATTCAAAACTTCAAGCCTTATACGACTGCCACGCTCATCGAACCGCAAACCGTTTCCGTTCGAATGACCGACTCCAACGGCAATGGAATCGTGGACACCAAAGGAAATCCGGTAATGACGAACCAGGTCCTGTCCACGCAAACCATTGTCCAAGGGCCGGTCGCCTCCCAGGAGGCGATCAAG
>DASYZW010000309.1:0-2126 GCA_035945915.1 Verrucomicrobiia bacterium
TGCGTTGAAACTCAATCTCAAGGTTGCGCTGGAGGGCGTCACCGGTTCCAAAAAAATCAACCTGCACTGAATGGTCCACCACCAGGTCAACCGGCACGAGCGGTTCGATGATTTTTGGATTTTTCCCCATTCGCGCCGCCGCGCTTCGCATCGCCGCCAGATCCACCAGCAACGGGACACCCGTAAAATCCTGCAACACGATCCGCGCCACCACAAACGGGATTTCCGCCGTCCGGCTTTCATTCGCTTTCCAGTTGGCCAGCGCCCGGACACTTTCTTCCGAAACCTTTTTGCCGTCGCAATTCCGCAATACCGATTCCAGCACCAGCCGGATGGATACCGGAAGCTTCGAAATCGGGCCGACTCCTGATTTTTCAAGGGCCGGGAGCGAATAAAAGTCGCCGCGCTTGCCGTTTCCGAGGTCAAACTGTTGCAACGAATCAAATAACTTGTGCGAACTCATCGTGTGTATCCTTTTAAATGAAAATGAGGCTTATTGCGAAACGTGTCAAGGCGACGGATTTTGCCCTGGATGCCCAACTCTTGGCTCACGCCTCGCACTGCCCAAAGAAACCGTGAAGATTCGGTATTTTAGGCCTAAAAACTGCTGTTTCACGGTTTCATGGTCTTGAAAAGCGTCATAACCAGTGTGGCAGTTTCAATCGGCGGCTTCTTCGGTTGCTCAAAAGCGGCCGCGCCGGCTGCTGCCGCCAAAGCTCCTGCCGCTCAATCGAATGTCAATGACCTCGGCATCCTGCAAATGACCAACAACTACGAAACCTGCGTCTCCCTCGGCGCCGGTAAAGATTGCCGGCTCATCCCTAAAATCCTCGACCGCAAGAATATCCAAATCACGGTCACTTACGAATCCAAAAAACCGGATGGCAAGACCACTGGCTTGAGTATCGTTGAACTTCAGGGTACGGCCGAAAAGCCTTTTGAGATTTCCATCGGAAACACGGACATCACCTTCACCCCCCAGGTCGCTGAAAAGTAAGGGATTGCCGCGCGTAACAATTTCCGCGCTGATCAAGCAGCGCGGCTCCTTTCAGCGATTTGTCGATCGCCGCGCTTCCGGTCTGCAATAACCTTGCAAACCTTCACCTGGTCTTTAACACTCGCTTTAGCTATGAGAAATCAGAATTGTTCTCCGGCGGCAGTGTTGCCGCGTATTAATATTCAATTCTTAAACATTCGATTTATCGTGTTCCTCCTGGCCGCCATTTGCTTTCCGCAGCGGCCGCTCGCGGAACTTCCTCCACAAAAACCTGTTTGGGAGCCAGAAATTCGCGCGTTTGAATCGCGCGACCGAATTCATCCGCCGCCGCAAAATGCCATTTTATTTATCGGCAGTTCCGCGATTCGGAAGTGGACGACGCTGGCCAAGGATTTCCCCGGCATCCAGGTCATTAACCGCGGCTTTGGCGGTTCGGAAATTGACGATTCCACGGCATACGCCGGTCGCATCATTTTTCCGTACCACCCCCGAATCATTGTCCTGTATGCCGGGGACAATGACCTCGCTGCCGGAAGATCGCCGGACGAAGTTGTTGCCGAATACACCAACTTTGTCGGCGTGATTCATGCGCGCCTGCCGCAAACGCGCATCGTCTTTGTTTCCATCAAAGCCAGCCTCTCGCGTTGGAAACTAAAAAACGAAATCATCGAAACAAACAAACGCATCGCCGCGATCCATGCGGAGAATTTGGCTTATGTGGACGTCTTTACCCGGATGCTCGGTCCGGACGGCAAGCCGAGGAGGGAATTGTTATTGGCTGATGGCCTGCACCCGGACGAACAATGTTACCGCCTCTGGGCCTCCCTCATCCGTCCGGAGTTGAATTGAGGCCGACTCGCGATTTACTGTTTCTCCATCTTCACCAAAACCGATCCGTGAGCCGGCACGGTAATGCCGCATTTACGGTCAAACGTTCCCAAATTCTCGCGGCGCCAAAGATCGCGCGCCGTAACGCGCGCCGGCAGCCCAAGCTCATTGAAACTCGCGGTCATTTCCATGGAATGATTGTTGAGATTCAGGAGAGCGACAGCCGTGCCGCCGTCGGCCAGGGCTTTTGTCCAAATTTGTGTCGGTCCAACTTGCCGACCGCAATGGCCCTGGATTCCCG
>DASYZW010000310.1:0-3620 GCA_035945915.1 Verrucomicrobiia bacterium
TCACGGCCAAACAGTTTGTCATCGCCACCGGTTCCGTAATCGCGCCATCACCCCTGTGCGAGCTGAACAACCTTGATTGCCTGAACAGTGACACGGCATTATCGCTGAAAAAACTTCCGAAATCGATCATTGTCCTGGGTGGCGGCCCCACGGCATGCGAATTCGCGCAATTTTTTGCTCGATTCGGCGTGCGTGTGACGATGATCCAGCGCAGCCCTCACATATTGCACGATTTCGATGTCGAAGCTTCGATGGTGGTGGAAAGCGTATTCCGACGCGAGGGCATCCGTTTATACACAAAAACAAAATTGCTGGACGCCAGACGCAAAGGAAATTTGAAAACCGTCATCTTCGAGCAAGACAGCAAAAAGATTTCCGTTTCCGCTGAAGAAGTTCTGTTTGCGCTCGGACGGCTCCCAAACACATCGACTCTGGGCCTGGAAAATGCCGGCGTGCGCACCGCGGCAAATGGAATGGTGACGGCAAACGAGTTTATGCAAACGAGTGCGCCGCATATTTATACGGCCGGCGATTGCGCCGGCCCTTATGAAATCGTGCATGTCGCCGTCCGCCAGGGTGAAGTAGCCGGCGGAAACATCGCCAACCCAAATTCATTACGAACGGATTATCGGCTGATTATTTTAGTCGTTTTCACCGAGCCGCAATTGGCATATGTCGGACTCACGGAAAAGGCTGCAATGGCACAAGGCATTCCTTACCTCGCCGCCAGCTATCCATTCAATGACCACGGCAAGTCCATCATTATGAATGCGATGGACGGGTTTGTTAAACTCCTGGCTGATCCCAGATCCGGCGAAATTATCGGGGGCGCTTGCGCCGGCCCGATGGGAGGCGAGTTAATTCACGAAATCGTTGCCGCCATGGCCAAACGCATGACCGTCCACGAATTGGCGGCGATGCCGCATTATCATCCCACACTTGCGGAAATCTGGACCTACCCGGCGGAGGAACTTGCCGAAAAAATCAGAGTGAATTCGTAGGATTATTCCGGTCTTTCACCAGCGGCACGCAAGCCTTGAGTCGCGCCTATTTGATCTTTGACACGACCTCTTCGGCGCCAATTCCACGTAACTTCAAAATTTTACGACGTGCCTTGTGCCCGCGCATGATTTCAATTTGATTGCGTCCGCAATCCAAAGTATCGGCGAGCAGTTGAATGAGCGCCTCATTCGCCGCGGCATCCACTGGCGGCGCGGTGACATAGATTTTCAATTCGCCGCCCTGGACCGGGCCAATTTCATTTTTAGACGAGCGCGGCTGAACCTTTACGGACAAGAGCACGCCGTCCGGTTGTGCTCGAATGAAATCCGGAAGGGACACCTGGAAAGAGTCATTTGTCCTCTGGATTTATCAACCGGAATACACCGGCCGCGACTCCGCCGCCAAGCAGGTTGCCCAGCAGATAAATCCAGATATTGGATGCCTTGGCGATATGCATGACGGTGATGCCCGTTGCCACCGCCGGGTTGAACGCACCGCCCGAAATTCCGCCCAACGCAAAGGCCATGGTCATGACCGTGAATCCAATCGCCAGCCCGTAAAAAGAATTCCCGGCCGGTCCCTTGGCCGTTGCCACGTTTAAAACCACATACGCCAGGGCGAACGTACCCACGAATTCCGCGATCAATGAAGGAAACACATTCAAATCCATTGGCGTCACCGTCGGGTTGCCTTTCAGGGCGAGGATAAGGATCGCCGCGACGACGCTGCCGGCGATCTGGGAGCACCAATACGGCACAACATCCGCCGTGCTGCAGCGCCCGCGCAGCCAGACCGCCAGCGTCACCGCCGGATTATAATGACCGCCGGAGACGTGACCGCCGGCATAAATCATGATCATGAGCGCAGAGCCTATCGCCAGCGGCGCAAGTGCGCCGGCGCCAGGCGAGATAACGGTCATACCCACTGTAAAGACCAGAAAAAATGTACCGATAAATTCCGTTAGGTATTTTTTCATAAGAGAAGTTCGACTACTCACAAGCATAGAACCGGCGGGTTACTTGTGACAAGTGACAAGTAGCTTAAAACGTGCGATATGTTTTCAGATGACACAAGGAGCGTGGCTTTGGCCGATGGTATTGCTCGGCGTTTGGGCAATTCCCGTATTTTCACAGACCATCGACGTACCGGACAATCTTGCCCGGCTCGTCGCACAGGAAGACACAGACGGCGATAAAAAAATCACCGTGCACGACCATCTGACCCCATTCGAGATTTACGCCACGAATGGAGCCGCCATCGAACAAATTAAGGGCGCCTACCCGTTATCCGTGCTATTGCAGGAGCTCAAACGGGCCAGTGACGCAAATTGCATGCAAATGCCGCTCTCTCAAATTCATTTGGACGAACCCGTCACGGCGCGGACTCTGCGGCTCATCCAAGATGATTACTGGAACGCGCTTACCAGGCGGGTCGACGCCAGCGAACTTGGCAAGGTGGTTCATGACCCGAAGGCGGGCTCGGGAGATGATTACTTGTACGTTCCTGCCGCGGATACCGATGCAGTGGCGTATTTCCAGCGGGTCGAAAAATCCGAGGCCGCGGTTAACCGTTCGCCGCCTTTAAGAATTGTCCTGCTGCCTTCGCCGCAAAGCATCAACGGCGACTTCGTCCGGAGTCTGGATGGCGCTCATGGCCTCCTTTCGCTTGCAATAACGACAAACGCAGACGGGACAATCTCCGGCGTGCCCTATGTCGTTCCTGGCGGCCGCTTTAATGAGCTTTATTGCTGGGACAGCTATTTCATCACGCTCGGCTTGTTGCAGGATGGCCGTAAGGACCTTGCGCTAGGCATGGCGGACAACCTTCTCTACGAAATTAAATATTACGGCAAAATCCCGAACGCCAATCGGACCTACTATCTAACACGCTCACAGCCGCCCTTTCTCACATCCATCATACGCGCCGTTTACGAATCGGGAGCGACCGACAAGCATTGGCTGGCATCTGCACTAAAAACGGCCATGACAGAATATCAAGAGGTTTGGATGTCCCCGGAGCGGCTCGTCCGCGTGGGACAATACCCATTGAACTGCTACCATGATTCGGGACATGGGCCCTGTCCGGAGGTCGAACCCGGACATTATGACGAACAAATTGAACCCTGGATCGTCCAGGCAGAATCCGGAACTAAACTCCTGCTGACACCATTTCGTTTTCTTAATGAATATCTGTATTGCGGGGATTTTTCAGGAATAACAGCCGACGGAATGACGTTGGACGAGTTCTTCGAGAGCGATCGCGCGATGCGCGAGTCCGGCCACGATACTACGCACCGTTATGACGATCGCACCCAGGATTTCGTCCCCGTGGACTTGAATGCGCTTCTTTACAAATACGAAATGGATTTCGCCGAAGTTTTAGAGGGCGAGTTCAACGGGAAACTACCAGGCATCGACGGAAACTTTGGCAACGCGGTCTATTGGCGGCAACAGGCGCGGCTTCGGCACGACGCCATGATGGCATTGATGTGGGATTCAAAAAATGGATATTTCTTCGATTACGATTTCGTTCGGCATCGGCGCTCAACCTACATTAATGCCACAGGATTGTACCCATTGTGGGTAAAGTTGCTGAATTCCAATGATCCGGCTGACCGC
>DASYZW010000311.1:0-4092 GCA_035945915.1 Verrucomicrobiia bacterium
ACCATTGCAATGTGGGTTGCAACTTGCAATCCTGCCGGCATAGTTTGCTCTGGTAACCGGAACGATGAATTGTACGCTTACACTTGCAGTTGGAGCCGCGAAACATCAGTTAATTTCATTTATCAATTGCGATTTTATAAGCCAGCCATTTGGAGTTGCTAGCCGGTACAAATGACCTGCGTTTTCAAATCATTCATTGTCGCGACCGCGATTCTTTGTCAGGGCCTCTTGCCGTTTCAAACAATCGCGAAAGAAACGTCTGCGATGCTTAGCCGCGGCATCGTGGACCCGACGAATCCTTGGCCCAGCCAAAGCATTTACCAAATCATTACCGACCGCTTTTACGACGGTGATCTCTCAAATGATAACGCCGATGGCAATTATGACCCGGCCGGGCATAGAGGAACATCCGTTCATGGCGGGGATTTTCGAGGCATCGAGGACAAACTGGATTATATCAAATCGCTGGGTGCAACTGCGATTTGGATTTCACCAGTCGTCCTCAATGCGCGCGGCGAGTTTCACGGTTATGCCGGCCTTGATTTCTATAAAGTGGATCCCCATTGGGGAAGTTTGGGGGACTTGCAGCATTTGGTTCGGGCGGCGCATGAGCGCGGCATTCTTGTCATTGACGACATCGTCGTAAACCACGGCGGGAATCTCATCGATAGCACTGATCCAGGTTATGGGAATTTCAAGTATCCGCCGAACGGTTACCATCTGCGTTATCGCAATCCGGCCCGGCAATATCCGCCGCCGTTTAACTTAAGTCCGGCGAACCCCTCGCTCACCAACCTTTTCCATAACAATGGATGGATTCAGGACTTTGACGATTCGACCCAGCTTGAACTGGGTGAATTATATGGACTGGACGATTTTCGGACGGAATCGCCGTACGTGCGGACGCAAATGATAAAGATTTACGAGTACTGGATTGAGCATGCCGGCTTCGACGCCTTCCGGATAGACACCGTCAAACATGTTGAAATGGGATTCTGGCGGCAGTGGTGTCCAGCCATTCACGATTTTGCCGCCGCTCACGGCAAGCCCGATTTTTTTATGTTTGGCGAGGTGCCGCATCCATCGGACGCCAGGGTCGGTTCCTACACTGGCGCCATGGGCGGCGGACCGTTCAAGCTGGATTCGGTTTTGGATTATACGCTCTATTTCAAAATAAATTCCATCTTTGCTCAGGCGACCGCGAGTCCGCGGGAAATTGCGAAGCATTACGATGCCGTGGCTGCCAATTATGATCCGGCGGCGCAACCCGAACTAGTGACTTTTCTGGATAATCACGACCAGCCGCGATTCTTAAGTGTTCCCGGCGCGACCGTTGAACGATTGAAGGTCGCGCTGGTCTTTCTTTACACCTCGCAGGGTATTCCCTGCCTGTATTACGGTACCGAGCAGGGCTTCAATGGCGGCAAAGATCCCTGGGACCGTGAAGATATGTTCGCCGGTCAGTTCGAATGGGGGCCGTCGCAGGGTGATAATTTCAATATGACGAGCCCCCTGTTTCAATTCGTAGCCATGCTGAACAATTTCCGACGCCTCTATCCTGAACTCCAAACCGGGACCCAATCAAATCTCTGGAGTGACGCCGTCGGCCCGGGGTTGCTTGCTTACAGCCGCCGCCTCGAAACCCGGCAGGCATTGGTCATTTTCAACACGTCCGGCGCCGCCAAAACATTGCCCGCATGCCCGATGACCTATTCCCTCGGGACACGACTCGTGAATCTTCTCAATCCAAGCGAAGGCATGACATTGACCGCAGGCGGCCAAACCCCTCCGATCATTGTTCCGGGGAGATCAGCTAAAATTTTCGTAGTCGGATCCGACATTCGTCCGTTAGATCCGGTCGTTACGGCTGTTTTCCCGGCGCACGATTCAAAAGGAATTCCGCCAGTGGAGCCAATTGTCATTCGATTCAGCCGACCTATGGATGTGTCGAGTGTGGAGCATTCTTTTTCCACCGAACCAACGGTAAACGGGGCATTCACCTGGTCGCCGACACACGACGAAATGACTTTTACGCCTAACAATCCCGGTTTTCGGGCGCAAACCATGGTCACGGTGAGGGTAGGAGATGCGGCGCAGGCGGAAGATCGGCAGAAGTTCTTCGCAGGTTTTGAATCGATTTATCGCTGTGGTGATAAGTAAAAGCGGTTATTCGGCACAGGGTACCCGGCAAGTCATTCTCGACAAACCGCTGTCAAAAAAAGTAGCATCCCCGCATCGTTTTTAAATATATGAGCGCAAAATATGCCATCGGTCTTGATTACGGAACCAACTCTGTTCGCGCGTTGATTGTCAACACCGCCAACGGCGCCGAAGCCGGCACGGCGGTTTGGAACTATGAGCATGGAACCGCCGGCGTAATTTTGTCCCGCGATCCGAACTTGGCGCGGCAACATCCGGTTGACTACATCAAAGGCGCCCAAATCACCATTGTCAAAGCTCTGGCCGCGGCAAAGAAAAATGTTCGCGGGTTCAAACCTGAGCAGGTCGTCGGCATAGGCGTAGACACCACCGGCAGCACGCCCTTGCCCGTCGATGCCAATGGCCAGCCTTTGGCATTTAATAAAAAATTCTCCAAAAATCCGGCGGCGATGGCATGGCTGTGGAAGGACCATACGGGCGTGGCCGAAGCTGTGGACATCACGGCGTCCGCCAAAACCATGCGGCCGCAGTTTCTGGCCAAATGCGGCGGCACGTATTCCAGCGAGTGGTTTTGGAGCAAGATTTGGCATTGCCTGAAAGAAGCGCCGGAAGTCTTTAACGCCGCGCATTCGTGGGTCGAGTTGGCGGATTATGTTCCCGCCGCGCTCACGGGCACTGAAGCGCCGGATAAACTGACTGTGGGAATTTGCGCTGCCGGGCACAAAGCCATGTTCAGCGAAAGTTGGGGTGGTTATCCGGATGCTGAATTTCTTTCGCAACTTCATCCCAGGCTCGGCGAATTGCGCGCGCGCCTGTGTCCGCGGGTCCGCGCGATTGATGCTGCCGTGGGCAACTTGACTGTCGATTGGGCGAAGAAAACCGGTTTGCCGGGTGGCATTCCTGTCGCAGTCGGCGCTTTCGACGCGCACCTCGGCGCCGTGGGCTGCGGCGTCCAGCCGGGGGCGCTTGTCAAAATCATCGGTACCAGCACCTGTGATATTGCCATCTGCCCCAACACCCAAAGCCTCGCCGACGTTCCCGGCCTGTGCGGCATCGTGAACGGCAGTGTGGTGCCCGGATTTTTTGGATTGGAAGCCGGCCAATCGGCGGTGGGAGATATTTTCAATTGGTTCGTGAATTACATCCAACCCGGTGGCAAAAAGCCGTTTTCACACGCGGATTTGGATAAGGCCGCGGCAAAATTAAAGGCTGGCGAAAGCGGGTTGATGGCGTTGGATTGGAACAACGGCAACCGGACAATCCTGGTAGACCAGCGGCTCACGGGGCTGATGGTCGGCCAAACCCTCTATACCTCCCCGCCGGAGATTTATCGTGCCCTCGTGGAAGCCACCGCATACGGCGCGCTGACCATCATCAATCGTTTCGAGGAATACGGCGTAAAAATCGAGCAGGTCATCAACTGCGGCGGTATCGCCGAAAAAAGTCCGTTGACGATGCAGATTTATGCGGACGTAACGGGCCGGCCGATGAAAGTTTCGCGTTCTGCGCAAACTTGCGCCCTCGGCTCCGCCATCGCGGGAGCGGTCGTAGCCGGCGCGCACAAAGATTATGCAACCGCGCAACGGGCGATGACGGGTTTGCGTCCGAAGGTTTACAAGCCCGATCCCAGGACCCACGAGATTTATCGGGAACTGTACGTGCTATACAAAACCCTGCACGATGCCTTCGGGACCCGTGATTGGAATGGCAATTTGTACGATGTCATGAAGCGGTTAATTGAAATCAGGTCTCGGGTCAGGAAATAAATTCGTGGTTCAATGCCGAATTCGCAACTTTCACGCTTAAAAATAGCTCATGCTCGAACAACTTAAGTCCGCCGTTTGCAAAGCTAATCTCGACCTAGTCGCCGAAGGCCTTGTCATCCAAACCTGGGGCAACGCCAGCGGCATCGACCGTGAGCGCGGTCTCGTC
>DASYZW010000312.1:0-3192 GCA_035945915.1 Verrucomicrobiia bacterium
GATGTTCTCTGGATGTCGCAGCATATTTCCACACTCTACCCCCCTTGATCTGCCGTTTCCGATTAGTTGAAATGGCTCAAAAATTCGCGCTCATCCTCGTTATCGCACTGTCCCTTTCGGGCCTCACGTGCTCAGGGTATATAGCCATCGTTAATCCCGATTCGGTCCTGGTCACTAATTACCAGGGCTGGGGCACGTCTCTTTGCTGGTGGGCCAATGTCGTGGGAGGTTATACGAATTGCCAGGAGTATTGCGATCTCGCGTTCTCCAATCTCCAGTTGAATATTGTCCGCTATAACATCGGTGGCGGCGAGAATCCTGCGCTCACCAACACCATCACAAATTACCGGGCCATCATGCAGGGGTTTGAGCCGACCAATCGCATCTGGAATTGGAATGCCGATGCCAACCAACGTTTTGTCCTCCGCCAGGCCATTGCCCGGGGCGCCAATCTCGTGGACGCCTTCGCCAATTCGCCCCCCTGGTGGATGACAATTAGCGGCAGCGTGACCGGCAACACCAGCGGCACCGCATCTCAAAATGATAATCTGCAGACCGCTTACGAAGTACCTTTCGCCAATTATCTGGCTGCCGTGGTCAGCAACCTGACAATTTTGGACGGCGTCCATTTCAATTACTGCACGCCCGTGAACGAACCGGTCGGGACAGACTGGAAATATGCCAGCGGCAAACAGGAAGGCTGCGACATTGACCCGGGACAGCAAGGCCGCCTGGTCAACGATTTGCGCGCTCAACTCAATGCCCTCGCGCCGTCCGTCGGCATTGATGCCGCCGAAGATTTCAGCGAATCCCAGACTTTCACCGATCTCAATGGTTACACCAATGGCGCGCTCGCCAATGTCGCGGTGGTGTCCACCCACACTTACAGCGCGAACGACGCCGGGCCGCTGGAAAAAGTCGCCCTGTCGTCCGCCAAACGCCTTTGGGTCGCCGAATACGGCGACGGCGACGGCACCGGCCTGACCATGGCCCAGCGCATTCACGATGACATCACCGGCATGGGAGCCAGTGCCTGGGTTTATTGGCAGGTTGTGGATAACGCCGGCGGCTGGGGCCTCCTTTACAATCCGCTCGTGGCCCCCACAAACTCCAGTTACACAACTGCCATTTCCATCAACGAAAAATTTTTTGCCTTGGGACAGTTCAGCGATTTCATCAGGCCTGGTTGCAACATCATTAACGTAAACGACCTCTTCACGGTGGCTGCCTTCGACCCCGCCAATTCCGTGCTGGCGTTGGTCATGGTCAATACCAACGCAAGCGGCATTAATATCACGTACAATCTCGGCGCATTCGCCTCATTGCCGCCCCAGGTGACAGTCTATCAAACTGCCAGTGCTTTCGGTGAATACCGGGACAACCTGCCGTCATTGGCGACCGCCAATGGCGCATTCACCGTGGCCGTCCCCGCCCAATCGGTTACCTCATTTCTGCTGACCAATGTCACCATGGCGCCGAGTGTTCTCACCCAGGGAGCCAACGCCGCTCCCGTCAATTATCTGACCCTCTATGCCGGCGCAAATGCCGCGCTATCTGTGTCGGCTTTGGGAAGCCGGCCATTATCTTACCAATGGTATAGCAATAATGTGGCGCTCGCCGGCGCGACGAATGCCGCTTACGCGCCAGCGGTTTCCGCTCAGGCTGCGACTCCGTACGAGTGCATTGTCACCAACTTCGCGGGTTCGGCGACGAGTTCGGTATGGTCAGTCACGGCGGTTGCGCCCCCGATTGCGTTATATCCCCGCGCCGTGCTTTCGCTGCATCCATCGGGATATTGGCCTTTAAACGAACAACCGGATAACGGAACCGGCAATCAAGGCGTCATTTGCCACGATTATTCCGGCGGTAACGACGGCTTTTATTCCAACACCATTTTGGCGCAAAACGGATATAACGTCATCACCGACCCGGCCGAAAGTGCCGCCCTCTTTGGCACGTTCCTCTCGACCAACAGTGACGCGAGCCAGATTGCGAATGTTGATTTCAGCGCGCCGGCAAACGATAACGCGGAATTCTCAATTGTCGCATGGGTCAAAGGCAATGCCCAGACGATTGATGCCGGCATCGTGACCAGGGGTTACGGCAACGGCGGGGAACAATTTAACCTGGACACCGGCAGCGATTCTTTGGCCAGCCACGGATTTCGATTTTTCGTGCGCGACGCGTTCGGCAACGTTGACGTTGCGAATTCCGCCGTTGCGCCCGATGGAAACTGGCATCATCTGGCGGCAGTTTGCGATGAGTCTAACGGACTGCTGCATCTATACATCGATGGCGTGGACCAAGCCGATGGCTCCATGCGGCCGGGCACGGCATTACTGGCCGGATCCGGCGGCGCGGCGCCGGGCGCCTCATTGATGAGCATCGGCTCGCGGACCGGAAGCGTGTCAGCAACCGGTTTTGCCAATCAATTTATTGGCGCCATCGACGATGTCGCCGCTTACAATTACGCGCTGAGCGCAAGCCAGGTACAGCAGTTGTACGCGGCAGCGGCGATCCCGGCAATAAATCTGGCGAAATCAGGAAATGAGGCGGTCATCAACTTCACCGGCCTGCTGCTAAGCTCGACCAATGTATCCGGACCGTACGCACCCGTGCCCGGCGCCACCCCGCCCTCCTATTTGGTTCCCCTCGCAAATCCACAAATGTTTTTCCGCGTGAGCAATCAATAATTGCCAGCAGCATCCCGAAATTGTTCCGAACTGATGCTGAACTGACTACCAGACACTCGAAGCTCTTCGTTAAGCTGATTACCGGCGCGGGAGTGGCCGAAGGCACAAGAGTTTGAAACGAAAACTGACGGAATTAACGCAGCAACTGAAAGCGCAGCCATGATTTGTCACAATTCTAGGACTGACCCTTTCATTCGAAGCGCAGAAAATTCGCGACCTTGGCGGCGCGCCAAACAAGAACCTGTAAAATAAGATCAATTCACCGGGAGAAAAAATGCTTTCCCCACCGGTTAAGAAACAGCAACAATAACGTATGCCGACTGACACGCGAATCTGGAGAACGAAGCAAGTTGCCCACGAAGGCTTTGAGGTTGCTTCGAATTGACGGACAGAGAATCGAGTGAATAATGAATGACCAGACTATGAAACAAACATCTGTCCCCGAGCGCCGGAAATTCGACGAAACCTTTAAACGCGAGGCGGTCCTGAACTGGCTCCA
>DASYZW010000313.1:0-2479 GCA_035945915.1 Verrucomicrobiia bacterium
TTTTTTCGCTGCCGTCGGCGGCCATTTTCTCAACACGGGCATTGAGAGTTATTTCGCCGCCGTTTCCGCGAATGAGGCCCGCCAGCTTGTCGCACACGGCAGGATAGTCCACGATTCCCTCCTGGGGCACGTGGATCGCCGCGACGCCTGCCGCGTGAGGCTCGATTTCTTTAATCTGTGGCGGAGCCAATTTACGCAAGCCAGCCAGCCCATTGGCGTTGCCGCGCTCCCAGAGCGTTTCCAGCCGCGGCAATTCACTTTCGTTTGAAGCGACCACGATTTTTCCACACTGCTCATGGGCGACGCCATGTTCACGGCAGAATGCGATCATCTGTTGAAGTCCGCTCACGCTGAGCCTGGCTTTTTCGGAGCCGGGTTTATAATAGAGGCCGGAATGCAGCACGCCGCTGTTTCGGCCGGTTTGATGCGCAGCCAGTCTCGCCTCTTTTTCGAGCAGCAGCAGTTTGAGCCCGGGTTTCGCTTCTAAAAGACGGTATGCGCTGGCCAGACCGACGATTCCCCCGCCAACGACAGCAACATCGTATCTCATTTTATTTAAGCCACGGCAGGCTTCCGGATTCGGCCAGTTTGGTCAGATGTTCCCGGTCGCGCTGTGTGTCCATGCACGCCCAAAAGCCGGAGTGTTTATAAATATTCAGTTTGCCATCCCGCGCAAGTTTGACCAGGGGTTCGCGTTCGAGGACGCATTCGGCGTCTTCGGACAGGTATTTGAGAAAACCGCGATGGAAAAAAAAGTAGCCGCCATTGATCCAATGGTTTTCAAGGTCGGGCTTCTCGGCAAATTCGACCACGCGATCGCCCTGCACTTTGATTTCGCCAAACCGTGAGGGCGGATTGACTCCAAGGACGGTGCCAATTTTTTTCTTGCCAAGGTGATAATTAAATTCTTTTGCGAGGTCGGCATCAGTCAACCCGTCACCATAGGTGACGGCAAAATGCTCGGCCTGCCCCAGATACTTGCGCGCCGCTTGCGAAATGCGGCTGCCGGTCATGTTCTTTTCTCCCGTATACGCCAGGGTGACGTCTAAATCCCAATTAAGGCGGGATTCGTGGACTTTCACCTTGTTCGTTTTGAGTGCAATGGTGCAATCATTATTGTGCAAATGAAAACTGCTGAAGTAGTCCTTCACGCTGTCCGCCTTGAATCCGAGACACAAAATAAAGCGGCGGAAGCCGTGACGTTCGTAGGACCGTATGACGTGCCAGAGAATCGGATGCTCGCCGATAGGAACCATCGGTTTGGGTCGAAATTCCGTCTCTTCCTTGATGCGGGTGCCCAGACCTCCGCAGAGAATAAAGACGGGTACATTTCTCGTATTCATAAGTAGCAATTCTGACAAAAACGGGGCGCCTATGAAAGCGTGAACTTGTTCCAGGAGCCAGTCTGGTCTACTTTTCACGCCGTGAAATCCAAAATCATCACGACGATTCCGGTATATAACGGCCAGGCGTTTATACAGCAAACATTGGAATCCTTGGCGCGGCAGACTCGCAGGCCGGATCGGGTCGTGGTTTTGGACAATCGTTCCACGGATCGGACCGAAGATATCGTTCGGAATTTTAAGGAGATTAAATGTGAATTTTCGCGAAATCCCGTTCACTTGGAGCTTTTTGGCAACTTCAATCACTGTCTTGATTTTGCGGCTGAGGGCGATTATTTGCACATTTTGCACGCCGACGACATGATTAAGCCGGAATTTTATGAAAAAATGGAGAATATCCTGGCCGACTGTGATGGGCGCGCGATGGCGTGGTGTCTGGACGAACGCATAGACGAGATGGGACGCTGGTTGAGTGTTTCAGGCAAGGCGGATGGGAAAGTCCAAGTGCTCAGTACCGATACATTTTTGGCGCGCAAGGCTGAAATTGGCAATCAGGCATTTTGCGCAACACTGCTCAAGACAAACCGGCAGGAAATACCTGTGCGATTTCCAGAGGACATGCCCATTGTGGGCGATGCGGCGTTTTGGCCGCGCTTTGGCGTGCATTGCAAAAAGATTGCCACAATCAATTTGCCGCTGGCCCAGTTTCGCTGGCATGGCACTAATGAGACGGTTTTCCGCGCCAACCATATTCAAGGTTTGATCTGTGATGAATGGAAGGTGATGGAGGCTGTGGAGGCATTGCGCGTCAAACAGCCTGGCGCGATTCGAAAAGTGAAGCTGAAAGGGTTGTTGGCGGTGCGTTCCGGCATCAAGGCCAAGCGGTATCGACAATTGGGAAATGTCGCCTATGCCAACGAAATCTCCAAAACAGCTCGGCATTATACCGGCCTCCCGCTTTGGCTGGTCGGACGATTATTGGTGGAATTTCGGGAACTTATCGTATTCAAAATCGGCGGACGCCCCAAACATCCAAAGAACGTTTATAGCTGAGAGTTGCGGCGGTTGCGGTTTAAGTCATTTTTGATTTACACACCTTTTACAGTTGACGAACCAACAATTCTGTAGTCGGCTAT
>DASYZW010000314.1:0-1605 GCA_035945915.1 Verrucomicrobiia bacterium
ATTTTCGGGACGGAACAGTTCGACGTGATTTTTCACGTCGCGGTCAAACACCGTGAAGCGTTCGGGCGGCAATTCGCGTCGCAATGGATGGGCCGTGTAATTTTGTTCGAGCACAAATTGCCGCGGTTTCAATTGCGGCTCGATATTCTCGACGAAGTGGAGGTAGGCCTTTTCAGCGTCCGAATTATCCGTGTGGCAGGTCATGGCGATATAACGCCGTGACGCTTCCTCGTCCAGGGCGGCATTCAGTTCGCTCCAATCGAGGAGCCAGGCCTGGAGTTCCTCGACCGATTTCATCTCCGGGGCCCGCTTTTCCAACTGATCGAACAGCGGCGCGATATTTTGCCAATCGCCCAGGTCGGCGTTTTCAGGAACGAACTTGCGTGGCTTTGCCGGCGGCAATTTTCCAAAGGGCAATAGATTCATGTCGCAAATTAAATCAATTTGCCGCGGAAGTCGCAAAATACTTTTGCGCGAAATCGAGGAAATACGGCCAATTCGGGCCGTCGGTATGTCCCTCGGTGTGCTGGCGAAACGCAAGGTCACCGGACATCAGGCCGGCGCCGATGGGCGGAAAGTTAGTCGTGCCCAGGTCGCGTTTTCCCAGGAGCGTGTAGACGGGGCCGGCGGCGGCGGCGGCCATGAACATGCCTTTGGCATCCGTCCAACCATCGCCACGCGTGGCGCCACCGCTGATGAACACGGGACGCGGGGCGCACAGGGCGATCAATTCATGGGCGTCCACCGGCAAATCCCCGGCATTCATCGGTCCCGCGTATTTCAGAAAATTCCCCGCCATCCAATGATATTCGCCCGGGGCGGCGAGATTCTCAACGACCTCGCCAAAATCACGACGAAGCAATTTCGCGCCCCCTTCGCCGGAGGAACTGATATAGGCGATGGCAAAGCGCGGGTCGCAGGCCATGGCTACGAGAGCAGCCTTGCCATACCGCGAATGGCCTTCGATTCCCACTCTTTTTGCGTCGACGGCCGGATCGGTTTGAAAATAATCGAGCGCACGGCTGGCGCCCCAGGCCCAGGCACGCAACGCGCCCCAATCGTCGAGCCGCCGCGGGCGACCTCGATTGCATAAGCCGATGATGCCCGCGGTCAGTCCCGAGCCGTAGTCCGCCTGGACGCTTGTCGGTATCAGAACGGCATAGCCCCAACCTTTGGCAAGGACCAGCTTTTGCCATGGTGTACTGTGGTCGGGATACATCCTGCGGAACCGGGCCATGAGGGCTGGGGGCAACTTGAAAGCCAATTGCATCATGACCGGCACCGGCGTTTTCGCGTCCACCGGCGTGGTGAGAGTAAGATCGATATTCACGGTGATTTGCGGATCCATGGAATTGTCCACGCGGCCGACAAGCGTTTTCGTGATAACGGGGACGCCGTATTCATTGGTTCTCAACACACCGGTCACTTCCCAAGTGACAGACGGGGTGTTGAGAGGCATCCGTCCATAAATCTCGCGGTCGAAATCCTCGACAATTTCCGGCCGTCGCAGTTTCCACCACATCTCCGGCGTGGTCACTTTTACTCCATTATCCAGGACGAGCGGATCGGGAAGGCTCGGAAACGGGTTCGCCTTGGAGTCGTCGT
>DASYZW010000315.1:0-1600 GCA_035945915.1 Verrucomicrobiia bacterium
ACCGAGTCTGAGTTGACCCACTTTCGCAATCGCCGTGTCGGTTTCATTTTCCAGTCCTACCACCTCTTGCCGGAATTAACCGCGCTGGAAAATGTCTGTCTGCCGGCGCGCATTGGCAGGGTTTCCGCCTCGTCCGCGGAAAAACGGGCCGTCGCGCTCCTTGAGCAGGTCGGTCTCAAAGAACGCCTCGATCACAAGCCATTTGAGCTTTCCGGTGGCGAACAGCAACGGGTCGCCATCGCCCGCGCGCTCATCGGAAGCCCCGAGATGATCCTGGCCGATGAACCCACCGGCAACCTGGATTCCCGCACCGGCCTCGAAATAATTGAACTGTTGAAAACCCTGAGTGTCCAAACCAACGCCGCGCTCATTATTGCCACGCACGATGCAAAAGTGGGCGCGGCTGCGCGGCACGTCGTTGAACTTGCCGATGGTCGAATTGCCGGCATGTGAGCCGGGCTGCGCTTCATACCGCCGAATGATTGAAGATTTGTGGTCGCCGTGCCCGGCTGCCGTTCCGTTCGGCAGACGATTTTAAAGAAATCTATTAAGAAAAGAAGACCGGCCATTGAAAAATCGCCGGGTCGGGTTAAATTTGCGCTACCATGCTTGAGGATCGAGAGTACATGCGTCAGTCCGGTTACTACCGGCCGTTCGAAGCATTTTCCGTCACATCACTGCTTATCGTCGCAAATCTCCTGGTCTTCATCTGGGAAGAAATTGGGGCCAGCTACTTCCAGACCGGATACAGTAATACCTTTAAATACTGCGCCCTCAGCAATGACGGTTTGGCTCACGGGTTTGTCTGGCAGTATCTGACGTTCCAATTCCTGCACCTTACGCCCTGGCACTTTATTGGCAACATGATGGGTTTGTTTTTTCTCGGTCGCGTGCTGGAACCCATGGTGAGCGCCAGGCAGTTCCTGACCCTGTACCTCGGCAGCGGACTTGTGGGGGGTGTGTTTCAAAGCCTTTTGGGATTAATCATCCCAAGCGTTTTTGGAATCCAGGTTGTTGGCGCGTCGGCGGGCATCTTTGGGCTTCTGGCAGCGCTGGCAACCCTCGAGCCGGATATGGAAATGCTGCTGTTTTTCATTATGCCAATCCGCATTAAATATCTCGCGTGGTTTGGCGCGGCCGCCGCCGCATTCTATATTCTCGTTCCGGCTCAACCCGGAATTGCCCACGCAGCGCATCTCGGCGGTATGCTGGGCGGTTTCGCGTTCGTTAGATTTTTCATCCAGCATCGCTGGCATCTGCCGCAATTGAAATTGCGCTCGCGTCCTTACGTCCCCCGCGAGCTTGCTGCCAAACGCGTTAATAAAAAGTCGCTTTGGAACACTTCATCCATTCCGCCGGCGGAGGATTTGACTCCCGATGAGTTCCTGCAGCGCGAAGTCGACCCCATCCTCGATAAAATCTCCGAGCGCGGCATCCAAAGTCTTACGGCCCGCGAGCGCGAAATTCTCGAAAAGGCCCGTTCAAGGATGAATCGCCGCTAAGGCGATAACTGCGGCGCGGCCGCTCTTTCCGGTTGCGCCTTTACCCGGGTCGGGCGAGATTGCCAACCTATGCCCGACAAATTAACCTTGGTTTCCCT
>DASYZW010000316.1:0-8184 GCA_035945915.1 Verrucomicrobiia bacterium
TCCAATAACGGCGGCGGCTTTGTCTGGGGAACTTCGTTCGCCAATTTCATGCACGTTGCCACAAACCTGGGAGCGCAGGCTTTCATCACGGTCAACTACGGCACCGGCACCTCCAATGAAGCCGCCGCATGGGTCGCCTCAGCCAATATTACGAACCATTGCAATTTTAAATATTGGGAAATCGGCAATGAAGTCTATGGAACGTGGGAAGTCGATTCGAATAACGCGCCAAACGATCCTTACACGTACGCGACTCGCGCCGCCGGATATATTCAATTGATGAAAGCCCAGGACCCGACGTTCAAAATCGGCGCTGTGGCCGTTGCAGGCGAAGATAGCTCTGTGAATAATAAGAACCACACCGCGACGAATTTCATCACCGGCCAGGTCCATTACGGCTGGACCCCCGTCATGCTTGCGCGATTCAAGAGCCTGGGAATCTATCCCGATTTTCTCATCTACCACGATTACCCCGAATACACGTCCAGCGGCTACAATTCTACCGATAGCGACCCGCTCCTTTTGCAGATAGCGGACAATTATTGCCCCGGCACCCTTTCGGACTGGGCCAGTGCCGCCCAAAATATGCGAATGCAATTGACTGATTACCTGGGCGGCCCGACGGGTTCAAACATCGAACTATGCGTGACCGAAAACAACAGCGACGCCGGCGCCGAAGGCAGGCAAATCACGAGCATTGTCAATGGGCTTTACCTTGCAGACAGCGTGGCTCAACTCATGCGCACAGAGTTTAATTCCTACATTTGGTGGGATCTGCGGAACGGGGCGAGCACCTCCGGCGATTTCGACTCCACCCTCTACGGCTGGCGTCCGTTCGGAGATGAAGGAGTGACCTGGGGCACGACAAATTATCCCGTGTATTATGCGCAAAAGCTGCTCCAATATTTTGTGCGCTCCGGCGATTCCGTATTGAACGCTTCGAGCGACTATCAGTTGCTGTCCGATTATGCCGCCCGGCGCACAAACGGCGCGTTGACGATGCTGGTGATCAACAAAGATGTGACAACGAATTTCAACGCGCAAATTGTCCTGACCAATTATTTGCCGGCAACGACGGCAACCATCCGATCATACGGAATCGCGCAGGACGAGGCCGCCCGCACGAATGCGCCGGCAGCATTTCAGGATGTCGCTGAAACTAATTTTTCCGGCGCCACGACAAACTTCGCTTATGCATTTCCAGCGGGAACCCTCACGCTATTCACATTTGCACCTGCTCCTGTGAAGTTGCATTCAACATTCGTTCCCCCGGCAAAGTTTATCCTTCAATACCAGGGCCAGGCCAATGTTCCGTACGTTCTCCAGGACTCATCCAATTTGGTGAATTGGATTTCCGCATCGACAAACAGATCGAGCGGGCTTCTAACAGCGATAACGAACACGGCCTCCGCCGCGGAACAGTATTGGCGAGTCATCTGGCAGCCGTAGGGCCGCTGCCACCCTCTGGCTAGTTCTCCGGCTGCATCGAATTGCAGTGTCACCTCATTGGCGCATCTGGCGCACAAACACGCCGGCTTAACCTTCGTTTCTCTGTGTTTGATAACCACAACGCCTTCTCTTCGGAAGTATGAAAAATCAAAAATCGTATTGACTGTTGAGCGCCATTCGCCTTGATTTTTGTATACGCGGGAAATCCACTGTCACGGCAATGGCCATTAAAATGAATACCAGCGCAAATTCCATTGAGACAAATAAAGCCGGCTACAATCGTTTTCTCCTCCTTGTAGCCGGATTGGGTGGCCTGCTGTACGGGATTGACGTTGGTATCATTTCGGGAGTTCTACCTTATCTGCAGGCGACCTTCACCCTGCCGGACGGCAGTCTTCTCAATGCTCAACAGAGTTCTTTCATCGTCGCCGCCGTCTTGCTTGGTACAGTTATCTCGACGCTCATCGCCGGTTTGCTCGCGGATGTATTTGGGCGAAGGGCCGTCCTGATAGCCAGCGGGGCGCTATTCGTCATCAGCGTCCCCATGATCGCCCTGGCTCACACCTACGGACTGCTCGTTTGTGGCCGAATTCTACAGGGGCTCAGCGGAGGCCTGATTGGCGTTGCCGCGCCGTTGTATTTGGTCGAATGTCTTGGCGCTTCAAGCCGTGGCAAAGGCACGGGCGTTTTTCAATGGATGCTGGTTTCAGGGATCCTGGCTGCGTCCCTGGTCGGGCTATTTTACAGTTATCACGTGGATTCAGTGGCAAAGTTGGGAGATGCCGGGAAATTATTCGCGGCCAAAGAGCATGCGTGGCGGAGCGTTTTCTGGGTCTCCCTGCCACCGGGAATTTTATTTGTTCTAGGCGGATTTTTCGTCGCCGAATCGCCGCGCTGGCTATTCCGCCGCGGGAACATTGATGCAGCCCGCGCGGCGCTTCTTCGGTCGCGTAGCGCCGAACAGGCGGAAATTGAATTAAAAGAAATGGAACAAATCGCCGCGGAAGAAAAGAAGACCGTGACTTCCAGCGGCGAAAAGGTCCGCGAATCGCTTCTGCGCCGAAAATACGTTATCCCTTTCGTGCTGGCTTGCATCATTTTGTCCTGCAACCAGGCGACCGGCATTAATTCGGTCATCGGTTACAACGCAACTATTCTCATCCAGGCGGGAATGGGAGACCAATTGGCGCACCTGGGCTCCGTCATTTTTAATCTCGTTAATTGGTGCTTCACTCCGATTGCCGTGTTTTTGGTCGACCGAAAAGGCCGGAAATTTTTGCTTTCAGTCGGCACCGCCGGAATCGTGATCGCAATGACCTGCGTCGGTTTGCTCTTTCTCAAAACCGAGAAACTGCGCGTCGAGGTGAGGGACAAACTGCAGGCGATGGTTTCGACGAACCAGACCCTGGCACTGACGTTCAACCAGGAAATGGCGAAGAATCTTTTGCCCGCAACGGCGGCCGAGCACATTGACGTTTCGAAACCGTTCACCATGACCGTGATTTATTCCTACGGCGCGTTCAGCGCGGCGACACCCGCCGAGCGGTCAGACGATTTATCGGCCAAGCCCATCGAAATCACGCGCGAAGATTGCATCCCGGCAAATAAAGTCATCGCATTTTTCAAAAACCCGTCGGCCAATCTCGACGAAGCCAGGATTGCGCCCTTGAAAATTGACAATGCAATCGTCACACCCGTTCCCGATGTGCGCAATGGAATTCTCACGGCAATCGCCATGTATGTCTATATGGCATTTTTTGCCATTGGCCCCGGAGTCTGCGTGTGGCTGGCGTTGTCTGAACTCATGCCGACGCGCATTCGGTCCAACGGCATGAGCATTACTTTGCTCATTAACCAAACTGTCTCCACGACGATCGCCGCCGTTTTTCTCCCCACCGTGGGCAAACACGGCTATTCGGCGATGTTCTTCTTCTTCGCCGGCTGCACAGTGATCTACTTCATCACCGCCGCATTTTTCCTGCCCGAAACAAAAGGCAGAACCCTTGAAGAAATCGAAGAGTATTTTGAAGGCGGGAAAATGGCGAGCGCCGGGAAACGGGAATCGGGAATAAAATGACCAAACGACTGCTCCTTTGTGTCGCGCTGGCGCTCGCGGGCAATGCGTGCATTGCCGCAGAGAACCAATCGCCTTCCATACGAGCCGCCGAAGCGCTCATTTCCCGTGTCGTGCCCGCCGCCGCGCGGCACTTTGTCGTCGAATTCATTCCACCGGATAATGGCCATGACGTTTTTGAAATCGAAAGTCGCGGCGACAAAATCGTGCTTCGCGGCAACGATGCCGTTTCCATCGCCTCGGCGCTGAACTGGTACCTGGAAAATCCCTGCCATTGCGAAATTTCATGGAATGACGGAGACCAGCTTAATTTGCCCAGGCCATTGCCGTCTCTGCCGGCTAAGGTCCGTCTCGTCAGCCCGCACCAGTTTCGCTATGCGTACAATTTTTGCACATACGGTTACACGATGGCATGGTGGGAGTGGCCGCAATTTGAACATGAATTGGATTTTTTGGCGCTCAAGGGCGTAAATTTGGCCCTCGTCATTGAGGGACAGGAATCCGCATGGACCCGGACATTTAAACAGTTCGGCTATTCCGATGAAGCCATTCGCGAATGGGTGGTGGATCCTGCGCATTTGCCCTGGATGGAAATGGATAATATGGAATGCTACCCCGATTCCGGGCCGGGACTTTCGCCTCAACTGGTGGCCCGCCGGCTTGCCCTGGGGCAAAAAATCATCGACCGGATGCGCGAGCTCGGCATTCAACCCGTGTTGCCGGGCTATTACGGCATGGTCCCGCCCGATTTTCGCACAAAGTTCCCCGATGCAAACGTGCATCTGCAGGGCAATTGGGTGAAATTAAAACGACCTGACATCCTGGACCCAGGCGATCCGATGTTTTCAAAAGTGGCTGCGGCTTATTATGGCGCCGAAGAAAATCTATTTGGCGGCGCAAAATTTTACGACGCGGATCCATTCCATGAAGGCGGTTCGACCAATGACATTGATGTGCCGGCCGCCGGGCGCGCGATCCAGAAAGCGATGGGTGATGCTGCGTGGGTACTGCAATCCTGGGGACTGAATCCACGGCCGGAAATGGTCCGGGCATTGAATAAGGACAAAATACTCGTGCTGGACTTATATTGTGATGACCACGAAAACTGGCGGTTGCGCAATAATTTTGACGGGTCGCCCTGGCTTTGGTGTGTCGTTAACTGTTTTGGCGGCAACATGAAATTGGGCGGACGCCTTGCCTGGATGGCTCAAGGGCCGGACGCCGCCTTGACCGATGCAAACAAAGGCCGCATGTCGGGCATCGGCGCCTTAATGGAAGGGACCGGAGTAAACCCCGCGCTTTGGGAAATGTTTTGGCAAAATTCTTGGCGCGCCAACGCTCCTGACATGGCCTCATGGTTGACCCTCTACGCGGAGCGGCGGTACGGCGCAAAAATTCCCGCAGCGGAGCAGGCGTGGAAAATCCTTCTGGATACCGCCTATGACGAACCTCCAGCGGGCACGGCCCATGTGATCAAACCGGCCGTTTGCTCGCGCCCGACCCTCATTCAACCCGGTTTGCCCCAAGTCATGCTGCAACCCATTCAAAGCCGCCCCATCACACAATTGCACTACGACCCGACGCGCCTCGTCGAGGCGTGGAAATTGTTGTTGGATGCGGCGCCGCAGGCCCAGGCTTCGGACGCCTATCGCTTTGACCTTTGCGACGCCGGACGCCAGGTCCTGGCGAACTTGAGCGCCACTTACAACCAACAGATTATTACCGCCTTCCGGGCGCACGATGCGCCAGGCCTGCGCACCGCCAGCGACAAAATGCTCGGTTTGATTCGAGACATGGATGAACTGGCGGGCACCCGCCGCGAATGGCTGCTGGGCGCCTGGATTTCCGAGGCCCGCCGCTGGGGTGGCAATCGCGATGAACGCGACCTCTGCGAACGCAATGCCCGCGAATTGCTGACCACCTGGACGCGCTACGACAATATCACCGACTACGCGAACCGCCAATGGAACGGCCTATTGGGTGATTTTTATTATCATCGCTGGCAAATCTGGCTGGACGCGCTGAATGATTCGGTGGAAAAAAACACGCCACTCGATGAAAACGCCGTAAATGCCAAAATCCGCGATTGGGAAAAGGGCTGGACGCGGCAATTGAACGGCCATTACCTGACGACACCTCGGGGTGACAGCGTGGTCATTTCACAAAGTCTTTATCAAAAGTACTCACGCGACGCTTCATTGCCAAATGAGTAATCGGCCGCTGCGGAATGCCAGCCTCCAAAGAAGAACCGGCGGGCTCGGAATATCCGGCCTTGGGACCTCTGCGGGTGCCAGTGCTTCGAGTTTTGAATTTCCGCGTCCCCTGCTCTTTTTCGCCATTGCGTTAACGCTCATCATCGTTGCCGCCGGTTGCCGTAGCGCTTTCCCGGAAAAATCACCGGCCCCAGTTCCCGGCGAAACCTGGCGCGGAGTGCATGTTCCCGTGCGAGATGATCAACAATTGGACGAAGTCGAGCGCGAGCTTCCCCAATTTGCCGCCGCTGGAGTCAATGTGGTTGTCATCGAGGTAAACTACAATTTCGATTTCAAGTCCCACCCGGAATTGCGCCTGTCGCATTACATGACCCGGGCGAAAGCCCGTGAATTTACCACCGTTGCCAGGCGCCTGAACATTAAAGTCATTCCCGAGTTTGATTGCCTTGGCCACCAATCCTGGGCGGGAATCACCTTTCCGCTGTTAGCCAAATATCCCCAGACCGATGAAACTTCCGGAAAATTTCCAAATAACATAGGCATTTACTGCCGAAGCTGGTGTCCGCAGGATCCTGACGTCTACCGCATCGTTTTTCCCTTGATCGATGAGATTGCCGATGCGTTTCAAGCGGATCTGTTTCATGTCGGCATGGACGAAGTGTTTATCATCGCCGATAAAAGTTGTCCACGCTGCCACGACCAGGACCCGGCAAAGCTCTTCGCCGAATGCGTCAACCGGCTGCACGCGCACATCGTGGGCCAGCGCAAAATGCAAATGCTAATGTGGGGCGACCGGCTCTTGAATGCGCGCACCATGGGCAATCACATGTATGAAGAATCCATGAACGGCACCTGGCCCGCGGTGGATATGATTCCCAAAGACATCATCATTTGCGATTGGCACTATGACTATCATGCGAATTACCCCTCAGTACCGTTCTTTTTAAGCAAAGGGTTTCGCGTGTGGCCATCAGGCTTTCAACCTTTGGACGCAACCGAAGCCTTCAGTCAATTTTCACTGGCACAACGCGAGCACGACAAAAACGTCATTGGTTACCTCTGTACGACATGGAGTGTCGCGCTCACGAACGGCGCGATCGGGACGTGGCCGCCGATCACCCGAATTCTGCCGGACTGGGAAAACAAATAAATGCGAAGCGTTGCCGTGGAAACAGCGCCTGCCATAAGGCTAGAACACAGCGGCGATTCGTGGTGGATCTCATTCAATCAGAGCGTGCCGTGAGATTTTGTCCCGGCGATCGGCAAAGGCAACTCAACCGAGCCTGAAAAATTCCTTTGCCGTCTTGCACGTGGCCGCGCTTAACTCTTCCGGCGGGCACATCTTTACCTGCGCCACTGTTTCGGAAATTTCTTTCACGTACGCGGGTTCGCAACGCTTGCCCCGATAGGGCGCCGGGGCCAAATACGGGCAATCGGTTTCGATCATGAACTTGTCCAGCGGCGTGGCCGCCACGGTTTCCCGAACGTTGTGCCCGTTTTTGAACGTCACAATTCCCGTGAAGCTGACCAATGAGCCGAGTTCGAGGACTTTTTTCATCCGCTCGACACTTTCACCGAAACAATGAAAAACGCCGCGCACGCGGCCGGCGTACGGCCTCAATTGCGCAAAGGTGTCGTCGAAAGCGTCGCGCTGGTGGATGACGCAATTCAGTCCGAACTCCGCCGCCACGTCCATTTGCTGCTCGAAAATGGCCGCCTGTCGCCGCTTGTATTCCGGGTGCTCCGCTTTGTCATCCGGAAGGCGATGATAGTCGAGGCCGGTCTCGCCAATCGCGGCCACCCTGGGATGTCGGGCCAGTTCGCGCAAGGCAGGCCGCAAATCGTCCGGTGCGGTCAACACTTCAGAAGGATGCCAGCCGATCACCGCATACACATTCGAAAATTTCTCCGCCAGTTCAATTGCGCGCCGGCTGCTCTCGAGGTTTGTGCCAATGGAAATAATCTTCGTTATACCCATTGATTGCGCGCGGGAGATGACCTCGGACAAATCCTGCGCGTAATCAGGATAATCCAAATGCGCGTGAGTATCGAAAAATTCGGCCATGACCCGGGTTATTTCACGCTGGAAATCTTCTGTTCCAGCGCGGCGATCGTATTGGAGATTTTGCCATCACCCGGGTAACCCGGCGATTCATCAAGAATTGCCCGGTAGTCCGCGATGGCTTTGCTGGTTTGATTTTGCTCGAGCAACTCGTTGGCGATCGCCAGACGGATTTGGATTCGTTGCTCCGGCGAAGGTCCCAACCGCAGCGCCCGCTGATATAATTCCACAGCCGAATCCGGTTTCCCCTGCAAGTCGCATAGGTCCGCCAGTTTTTCGGTCAGCACCGCGCTGGTGTCTGTGATGGGAAGACTCTCGAGGTAGTTCTCCACGTCAAAAAGCGGCACGCCTTTGGCCTGTAGAAAATTGCTGACCCTCCAGTAATA
>DASYZW010000317.1:0-5003 GCA_035945915.1 Verrucomicrobiia bacterium
GATGTACACTGAAAATGACATTCGCGCGACGTCCCCTTCGGCGACGATCGTGTTTTTGGATGAAAGCCCGGCGACCATCAATGACGGCTATTTCTCCGCGCCCATCACCGGCAGTCCCTGGGCGACGGATCTTCCCGCCTACTGGCACAATAACGGCGATAATTTTTCATTCGCCGACGGCCACGCCGAACATTGGCGCTGGCATGACCCCCGGACCAGCAGTCCAAACCCAAGTTCCGGCAGCGCGCCGTTTCCCGATTTGACTCGACTTCAAGCCTGTCTCGGCTATCGCTATCAGTAATGATCCTGGGTGTCGGCATTGACATCATCGAAGTCGCGCGCATTGCGGCGTCGCTCGAAAAATTCGGGCACCGGTTTGGAGAGCGGATTTTATCGCCGGCGGAATCGGAATACTGCCTGTCGCACAGCTGCCCGGCGCCCTTTGTGGCCGCGAGGTTTGCCGCCAAGGAAGCCATTTCGAAGGCGTTCGGGACGGGCATTGGCGCGCAATTGGGCTGGCAGGACATGGAAATCGCCCACCGGCAAAGCGGCGAGCCTTATGTGATTATGCACGGCAAAGGAAAAAAACTGTTCGATTCACGAAACGCCAAAAGCATCCTGGTCAGCATCAGTCACACGACAGATTACGCGGCGGTTGTGGCGGTTTTGGAGGGATAAATTTAGTCTATTTCGCTTTCTTCTTTGTCCCGGCTCCCTTTTCCGCCACACTTCGTCCGTGGAAACGGCCGTTGCGGCGATCTTGCTTTTCGCAGGCGCGAGTTTCTTTTTTGCGCTGGCGGAAACGGCATTGTTTTCCTTAAGCAACTGGCAGGTGCGCCAGCTCGCCGAAAAATATCCGCGCGCGGGCAAACGAGTGAGCCAGCTTCTGGAGCGTCCCGACGATTTGCTGGCCACGCTGGCGCTGGGAAATACGTTTGCCAACGCGGCGGTCATCGCCGCCGCATTATGGCTGATCCTTGATGCGCAACGGCCATTTTTTCTGACCCTGGCGGTGTCGCTCGCGCTCGTGCTGATCGGCTGCGAAGTTTTTCCCAAGACGCTGGCCGCGCGCCGCCCCGATCGTTGGGCGCTGCGGTCGGTTTGGCTGCTGGCGCTGTTCCAAAACTCCACGCGTCCCCTGCATCAGGCGGCGCAATGGCTGGATTCGCTGTTCCTGAGAAGAATTTCCCGGACCGGCCCCGCGGCCCTGCCGGATGCCGAGTACCAGGAACTTCTGGAGATGGCTTTTCAACAGGGGACCCTGGGCGAATCGGAGAAGGAAATTATCCTGCAAATCATTAGCCTGGACCAAAAAACCGCGAGGGACGTCATGCGTCCGCGCGCGGCCATGGCATGCATCCCGGATGACGCGACGTTGGACGAAATGATCGCCGCCGCGAGGAAATTCAAGCACCGGCGCCTGCCTGTTTACGATGAAACCCCTGACACGATCGTCGGCATTCTCAACACGCGGGCGCTGCTGCTAGACCCTGGGATGGACTTATCGGAAGTCATCGAATTCCCGTCATTCGTGCCCGAGACAATGAACCTGCTCAAACTCTTTCAGAGCCTTCAAAAGCAGCAACGCGGGATGGCGGTGGTGCTTGATGAATTCGGGGGCGTCGCCGGCATTGTGACGATGGAAGATATCCTGGTTTTACTGGTGGGAAAAATCCATGCGGCGCCGCCGGTGGAGGGTTTCGTAATGGAAAAGACCGGGCCGGCCCAGTGGCGGGTCAATGGTTCGATGAGGCTTGACGATTTTCGACGCGAATACCCGGCGCTCGGCGACGTGCCCGAAGTCGAGACGATGGGTGGGTTGCTCACGCACTTGCTGGGGGTAGTTCCGGACAACGGTGAATCCGCGACCTTCAGAAATTTAAAGCTGACCGCGCGGGCGGTGGATGACCGCCGGGTGCGTGAACTCATGGTGCAACGGCTAAAATGACCTCGAATACCCTGGCTCTATTGGCCTTAATCCCATGCCTGTTGATTTCGTTCCTCCTATCGGGCATGGAGGCGGGCGTTTTTGCATTGAGCCGCCTCCGAGTCCGGCGGCTGGCGCGCGCGGGCCGGCCGTCGGCCAGGTTTTTAAACCGATTTTTGGAAAACCCGGAAAAATTCCTTTGGACCATCCTGGTGGGAAACACTCTCGCGAATTTTTTGATCCTCGGCTATGTGCTTGCCAAACTCCATGAATTGTTCCGGGGCGAGGAAGCTTTGATTGTGGCCTGCTTTGCCGTGGTGGTTTTTCTCTTTTACACGTTGTTCGACCTGCTCCCCAAAATGCTCTTTCGCGCCCAGCCCAACGCGCTTTGTTTGGGAACGGCGAACGTGTTTCGGATCTTCTACTTTGCGTTAAGTCCGCTGGTACTGATCGTTGAAGGCATTTCAACCATGATTTTACGGTGGACGAACGGGCGCGCATTGACGGGGCAACTGTTCGGCAATCGCGAGGAAATGCGCGCGTTCATGCAGGAATCGGCCCAATCGTTCACCAGCGATGAAAGGGCGATGATCAATCGCGTTCTCGACCTGCAAAATTTCACGGTACGGCAAATTGCATCGCCGCTGAACCAGCTGGCCTCCGTGGAAAAGGACACGTTCCTGGGCGACGCGCTGGCCCTGGCGCGGGAAAAGAAGTATTCGCGCCTGCCGGTTTGGGAGCGGCGGGACGGCAAGCGGCGGATCGCCGGCCTTTTGTCATTGGGGCCGCTGCTCTTTCGCAACGACCTGGACCTGACGCGGCCGGTATCCACCCACATGGCGCCCGCGGTATTTGTGAATGAAAACGCGCGGCTGGACATTGCCTTACAGCTCATGCAACGGGCCGGGCATCGCTTGGCGATTGTGCTCTCGCGCAATGGGGTTGAAACAGGCGCGGTTTCGCTCGAAGATATTTTGAAAGTCCTATTTGGCGAGGTAAAGCTATGAGCGGGGCCGTTATTGTCGCGCTGAAAATACTGGCGGTTGTGGTCCTGGTCCTGCTCAACGGCTTTTTTGTGGCCGCCGAATTCGCGCTCGTGCGCATTCGTGAAACTCAACTCGACACGCTGGCCGCAAAAAATCAGTTCAACGCGCGGACCGCGCGGCGGATCGTGCGCAATTTAAACGCCTACCTGAGCGCCACGCAATTGGGAATCACCATGGCCAGCCTGGGACTGGGGTGGCTGGGACAATCCGTTTTCGCAAAATTATTTTCCGCGCCGATCGAAATGCTGGGAATCCGCTCGCCCACGCTCGTGGATTCGCTCTCGTTTCTTCTGGGCTTTGTCCTGCTCACCTTTTTTCATATTACGGCCGGCGAGCTTGCGCCGAAATGGCTGACCATTCAAAAGCCCCTGCCGGTCGCGCTTTGGGCGGCAGTGCCCCTGCGGTGTTTTTACCTGGCGCTGTATCCATTTAACCGTCTGCTGAACCTGGCCGCCCGGTTTTTGCTTCGGGAAATCGGCATTGAGCCCGATACCCTGCCGGACCGCGGACAATCCGAGGAGGAATTGCGGCTGATGCTGGCGACCGCGCACGGCGCGGCGCGCGGACGAAACATCGCCCTGAACGCCCTTGATCTGCGCCAGCGCGCTGTCCGAGAAATCATGCGGCCGCGCCAGGAAGTCGCTTCGCTGGATACATCCGCCTCGCTGGCCGAATGCCTGGGGTTGATTGAAAAAACCCGGTACTCACGTTTTCCGATTTGCGAGGACGGCGACCTTGACCGGATACGCGGGGTGATCCATTTCAAAGACGTTTATGCGCAGCGTGAGCGGGCGAAGACCGGGATGGACCTGCTTCCGTGGGCGCGCCGGGCGATTTATGTCCCGGAAACGGCGCAACTGGAACGACTGTTGCAATTGTTCCTTGAAAGAAAATTTCATTTTGCCGTCGTAGTGGATGAATACGGCGGAACCTTGGGAATCGTGACCCTGGAAAACCTCCTGGAAACGCTCGTCGGCCAGATCCAGGACGAATTCGACCAGGAAAAGGCCGAACTGCTGCAAATCAACGAAAACGCCTGGGAAACCGCGGGGTCATTGCCGTTGCCGGAACTCGAAAAAATTACCGGCCCGGTCGAGCATGGCGACGGCGTGGCGACCGCGAGCGGCTGGGTGACGGAAAAACTTGGCGGTTTTCCCAAGGCCGGCGATGCGGTCACCGTGGGAAATTTTGAACTGCGGGTTGAGGAGATGGACGGCGCCCGAGTGGGACGTTTGAAAATCATCAAACGCGAGGACACGAGCCACGACACGGAATTTAAAGTTTGAGGCCTTACCAGATCGCGCCGCGAATGGCGAAAACCGCGCCGCCGACCCCGATTACCAAGTCCAAAATCATCGCAATCCAAAATTCCCGCACGGCGCAACCGGCGGCGCACAAGGCAATCGCTCCAAGCCACAGAGCCAGCGAATGCAGTTCCGGGCCGGTTTTAGACCGCGGCTTTTTAACAATGAGCGCGGGTGTGATGACAAACAGCATCAAGGCGGCGGCAAGTCCCCAGGAAATGAAGTTCATGATTGGCGCCCCTTGCCAGGTCAGAGGCAATTCCGTAGGCAGCCACAGCCAAAGATGTTTTACCCGAAACGCATACGGTTCGAGAACCAGATCGAAGAGCAAAACAAACAGAGCGCTTAAAGCGATAACGCGATAACCATAGCTTTTGTTTTTCCGCCAGGGCCGCAACACGAGGCGCGCCATGCCGCGCGCATTAAGGACGATCACGACCCAAATGAACGGAACGGACCAGGGAAGAATATTAAATATTTGGGGTCCGCAGCCCTGGCCGTAGACGAACGGTCCGAAGGGCAGATTCGTCCGGGCGCCGATCGCGGACAAACCGCCGCCGATCAAAGCGACTCCGCCCGCCGCGAGCAGAACGTTTTGCAAGGGCAATCGCCGCCATATAGCCGCGAGGGTGGCCGCTGCCGCCAAAACGACGAAGCCGGCGTCGATCTCCGCAATAAACTTGACCGGTTCAAACAACGCAAACAATTCGAGGGCAAAGGCGATGA
>DASYZW010000318.1:0-2804 GCA_035945915.1 Verrucomicrobiia bacterium
CAAGTTGAATGCCGGCTGGCTTAATCTTCAAATGGGCTGACTGGTGTTCCGTCCGGAAGATCGAGCAATTTCCGCTTTCCAAAACCCAGCGCTTGAGGTTGGCGATCCCCGGGTAAATTGAGAAATGGACACGATTCCGGCATCTGGCCCTCCACAACGCGCATTGTCTCGCCGTCGCCTTCCGCCCAGCGCAGCTTTCCATTCCGCAACCAGGGTTCGAGGTTGAAATCCCAAGCATCATTTGCGATTAACCACCCGGATTTGCCGTTGTCCATCTTAAACCAATAATCTTCCTTAAGCCAAAACTGGTGCAGTTTGGCGTGCGGAATCTCTTCGGTTGAATAATAGCCGATGGGATAAGCGGTGTCCCCCGTATCCATTTGCAACCGGGAAATCACGGCGACCATTCCCGGCAGACCCAACAACCGGGGTATGACAAATGGCACTTCCGGTCCTGGGACAACCGCGGCTCGCGCTTCCGATGGCGTCCGTCCGTGCAACCCGAGCGCTCCCTGCAGGACTTTCAGCGTGGCCGGCGGCGCCGGTTCCTCTATTTTTACTTCCCGGTCCTTGTGCCACCATGGACCGTCCAGACCCCAACGGTCAAAAGACTTTTTCAACGGCTGGCCCGTGTGCGGGCAAACATTAATCACTTCCCGGGGCAGCCGGTCCGCATACTCGCCAAGAACCAGGTAGTACGACTCGCGCAACAGGGATGCCTCGCGGCCCTCGGGCCTTTTTGAGCCGTCCTTGGGATAAAGCTTTGCGTCCGTGTCCCAGGCTTTGGTCAGGAGGGCTTTTCTTTCAGAAGCGGTGAGGTTTGACATATCATTGAACTCATTTGTCACACTCGCGGCATTTGAGCGCCGTCATCGTGTCGTCTGGCTTTTCCAGGAACAAAACACCCGCCGGCGATATGACCGTGACTTCCTTGTCCACCACGTTCATCGAGCTGCGTCCGGGTATCGGGATGCTCGCGTTTGGATTGTTGGTCTGGAGCGCAGTCTTCAATTCCACTGGAAAGCTGATGTTCGGCGCGCCCTCCGCCTTCTCTTCGTCATTTGGGACCCATTGCGCCTGCGGCCCGTGTTGAATCGCATCCCATCCGCATGCCTTATTGATAGCTACCTTAATTTGGCTGAACCCCTCATGGTTCTGGTCCACCTCTTTGCAGCCGGGTTCCGCATATAAGATTTGGAACAAATCGTAATCACCGGTAATCCATTTTTGAGAATAATCATTCCCGCTCCCCTGGTCGGCTACATCCACCGCTTTCAACGGCTTGCGGGATATGTCTTTGACAACAGGTTCGCCCACGACGCCCTTGAATTGATTTGCGTCCGTGTGATACGCAACATTATTTGCCAAAAGCGGCGCATGGTCATTGATTTGCACCGAGACTACCGCATTGGCGGCTGCCTCGGAGAGTCCTTTGTCACGCAAGGTCATTGTCATCGAATTCTTAAACACGTTCAGCCAATATTGTACTTCGCTCACCGGCGCTCCGCTTTTGATCGTATTCGCCTTGAAAACTTTGTGCGGCTTGGGCTGGTGCTTCGCCTGGATCCAGGGAAGGCACAACGGATTCGTTTGCCGGAAATAGAATACCACCCTCATTTGCTTCGCAATGTCCTCGATGGCATCGAAATGCGGCGGGTACATGCCCGAGTTCTTCTTGGCGATCTCCTTGCCCTGTTCGTCCTTTTTCTCTTTCACTTTCTCGCATTCCTTCGTGTTGAGGAATCCCGGGGGTTGCGGCGCTTGCACCTCGCTCGCCGGTGGCGTGCCGGCGCTGCCGCAATTCTGAAGCATCATGTCGGTCAGCCGAAACACATTCTGTCCGTCCATCTTCACATCCATCGAGTAAAGCATCGGCTCCGCTTTACCCTTGATCTTGCTCGACATGACATTCATGGCCGAGCCCGCTTCATCGCCCGTGCTCATACTGAAATTTGAGCCTTTCAGCATGATCGGATTTCCGTCCACCTTTACGGTGCTGCTTCCATCGGCCGTGTTTGAGGACTGCGCCACATTCGGGTAAGGAATTGGCACCGGGCCCGCCGGCGTGGGGGTCTTGCAAACATCCGGGAATGCAGTCGAGATGCCCCCGCTTCCCGAGTGGACCACCGTGAGATTGTTGACGTTCAGGGTTGCGGGCATAAATCAATTTTGGGCGGTGATAAGAGCCGCCGCCCGCAATGCCTCATCGGATGCTCCCCACACCAGCACCTGGTTCACGATTGCGTATTTCTTGCGCAACGCTTCCACCGCCCAGGCTAAATCCACCAGGCCGCTCGCGGCCCCGCAATCGCCAATGCAGTCTGCCGGATGCCAGAAATCTCCGCTGGTCGCCGCATCCGGTTTCTCGTGCAGGTTGCCAAAAGCACGGGTGTAGGCCACACCCCACTCCAGCGCCCGGTAGCGGTCCCCGTTTAAATCGCAGATAAACAATGGCAGGTGTGAAATTTCGGCCGAATTTCGCATGGCGCGCAGAACGGTGGTCAATCCCTGTCCCTGGTTCGGATTCTCTGTGCCCGCCGTTGGCTCGGCACTTGTCACGGTAGCGGTGAGCAACGCCATGGCCTTGCCTCGAATTGGTTGCTGTTCCAATACGCAAAATGCCGCTGCTTCACCCGGGAAAACGCCATGTTCATTCGCAGGGCCACGAACAACGCCTGCGGATTCCATTTTTTCAAACACCGCGGGTCGTATCAGCGAATCGACGCCCCCCACGATTGCGCCGGCTATTTTGCCTTCTGTTATGACAGAGGCAGCGCGAGATAGGGCCGCCAGCCCGGCGGCGC
>DASYZW010000319.1:0-15161 GCA_035945915.1 Verrucomicrobiia bacterium
GCTCCGGTTTGTTCGCTTACGACCGATGGTGCGCGATCCGTCCATGTTTCTAATATCAGGTCCCGTTTTGCGGGGCGCCATGAACCTTCCGGTGCGGACACTTCGAAAATGCGCTGCCCCGGGGAGCTAATTTGATGGAACTCGCGCCGCATGAAATCACCGTGCCGGTATTTGAGGCTTTCGCCGTCATCTTCATACAATGAAGACCCCGACGTTCCCGGCGCAATGAGAACGCGTAGCGGATTTCCTGGCATCAGGCCGGTGTTTTGCACAACTGGCTGGCGGAAAATAAATCCGCCGCCCCGAACGTAGATGGGAATGGAATCCAGCGTGACGTCCGCGGAAAATGTTGCCGGACCGGAAAAATGTTGGCCCGTCCAATAGTCATACCAATCGCCCGCTGGAAGATAGACCCCGCGGCTTTGGGCGCCTTCCCACAGTACCGGCGCAACCAACAAATCAGAGCCGAACATAAATTCGTCATCCGTTTTGGCAGTCTGCGGATCATCTGGAAAATCCAGGAACAGCGGTCGCAATGCCGGCACCCCGGTTTCGCTCGCCTGTTGCATGATGTTGTAAATGTAAGGTAACAGTTCATAACGCAGTTCAATGGCGCGTTTGTTGACAGCCTCGTACTTCCAGCCGAATGACCACGGCTCCTTGTCCGGTGTGTCGATCGGCGTGTGCATCCGCATGAATGGATAGAACACCGCGGTTTGCAGCCAACGGGTCAATAGCTCCGCCGACGGCATTTGGCCGAAACCGCCGATGTCAGCGCCGACGAATGGATAACCCGATATGCCCAGGCCAAGCAACATGGACACCGATTGCCGTAGGGCCGGCCAATCAGTCGCGGAATCACCCGTCCAAAGCGCTGAGTAGCGCTGGCCGCCCGCAAAGGTGGATCGCGTGAGCACGAACGCGCGTTTGTCTGGCTGCAAATGACTCAGGCCTTCAAAGGTGGCGCGGCTCATCAGTTGACCGAACGTATTATGCATTTGCAGGCTCGTCGCCGGCTGGCCTTCGTTGTTGAAGACAATGTCATCGGGCATTGTGCCGTTGAGCGTGTTAAAAACCGATGGTTCGTTCATATCATTCCAAATTCCTGCCACGCCGTCGTCCAGCAGGTTTTTATACAGTCCGCCCCACCATTTGCGAGTGGCTGGATTGCTAAAATCCGGAAATACGCTCATCGGATGGTTCCCGGCATTGGACGGCCAAACCGGTCCTTCAAAGACGGAACCATCGGGATTTTTTACAAAGTAATTTCCAGCAATTCCTTCGTCATACGGTTTATAACCCTTCAGCGCCGGCGGATGGCCATCCAGGATGGTCACGACATGGAAGCCCTGGGCGCGCAAATCCGAGAGCATTTTTTTCGGGTTCGGAAACCGCTCATGATTCCACGTGAAGGGCACATAATCCTGCAAATAATGGATATCGAGCCATATCCCATCCGATGGGACCTGTTTTTGACGGAAAGTATCAGCCAGCAGCCGCACGCGGGATTCCGGATAATAACTCCATCGGCATTGCTGGTACCCAAGTGACCACAGGGGCGGCAGCGGCATTCGTCCGGTCAGCGCGGTATAACGTTCGATGACTTTTTTCGGGTCCGGGCCGTTGATGAAATAATAGTCCAGGTCTCCGCCATCCGCGCCGAACGTCAGCAGATGCTGGTCTTCCCGGCCGACGTCAAAGAAGCTGCGCCACGTGTTATCGAGAAAAATGCCGTGCGCCGCGCCTCCGCGCGTGACCATGAAAAATGGAATTGCCACATAAAGCGGGTCGGTGCTCGAATCGTATGAGGGCGTATCGGAGTTCCACATCACGTAATTGTAACCGCCCAACTGCCAGCCGCGCTTGTCGAGCCGTCCGGTTTTTTCACCAAAACCATAGACGTGCTCATCGTTGGCCAGCTTCTTTGCAATCCGAAATTCTGAACCCGCGAACGACATGCCGCGCAACGGATCATCCGAGTCCAAAATGTCTCCCTTCGCATTGGCGAACGAAATCCGAAGCGGCGATTGCCGGATGACGACCTTGAGCGAGACCGTCGTCAGGGTCGTTACCTCCGGCTGAATGTCGGCTTTGACCGTGGGTGACCCAAAATCGCGATTGACGACCGCGTACGAAAGATCGCGGCCAAAGTCCTGCCCCCGGGTGAAGCGGACGCGAACGACATCGTCTGAAAGCGGCGTTACCGCAAGGGTTCCTTGCGCGCTGCGGTATAAAAGCGTTTTCCCGTCCCAATTTGGCAAAGACATTGCGCCGAGTGATGACCAACCCATGGCTGGCGCGCCGCCGGAGGCAACTGAACTGAACAGCGTCATAGTGAAAAGAAAGAAAAGACACGATTTCATTTTATCAAAATCTGCCGGTTAAAATTTTGCGTATCAAGCTTTTCCGGCGGGGAGAGGAAAAGCCAGCATTTGCCCTGCCTGCGCGAGAACCCGCCGTGCTAATTTGAAACCATCCCGATCGTCCGGAGCCATTGTTCCATCAGTTCAGGCCATTCGGTTATCGGCAATTTTGTCCGCCGCAATCCGAACGCATGGCCGCCCTGCGCGAACAAGTGGAGCTCCGTCGGAACTTTGGCGTCCTTCAGGGCAGTGTAGTAGAGCAATGAGTTTTGGACGGGATCTACCGGATCATTTTCCGCCTGCACGATAAATTGCGGTGGCGTATTCGTGGTGACCGGTACGTAGGGATTGATTTCAAAATCGTTGGTCGTGTGTTCCTGCATGTGGCCCGGATAGATCGGCGCGCCAAAATCGGGTCGGCAACTCTCCTGGTCGGCGGCGTCCACCGCCGGGTATAATCGTTCGTCAAAATGCGTGCTGATGGCGGCTGCCAGATGGCCGCCGGCGGAAAATCCCATGACCCCGATCTTATTCGGATCAATCTGCCATTCAGCGGCGTGAAGGCGCACGAGCCCGACTGTCCTCTGCGCGTCTTCCAGCGCCGCCGGGGAATTCGGATATGCGCCGGATTTTCGGAATCCCTTATCGGCGTAACCCTTGGCTCCCGGCACGCGATATTTCAACAGCACACCGGTGATGCCTCTTGCCGCCAGCCACTCGCACACTTCCGAACCTACCAGGTCCATCGCCAGCACCTGGTAGCCGCCCCCCGGAAAGATGACAATCGCTATGCCCGTGTTCTTTGTCTTAGCCGGATAAATTGTCATCGTCGGGATGGCGACTCTTTCCGCAATCGCGACTGTCTTGCCGGCGACGGTGCCATCGCTTGTATGGACAAATTCCGGCCCGAGCATGGGCCGTGGGTCGGGCGGCGCGCCGGGCCAGATGGGGATTTGCTGATGGCCGGCCGAGGGTTCCCAGACATTGGTTTGGGCGCTGACTGTAATCAGCGCAAAGATAATTGAGAGAGTGGAAATCAGGGGTTTCATTTTACCCCCGGGCTGAAGGGGGCGGTTGATTGATCGGCAATCGGACTTTGAAACGGGTTTCACCGGGTTTCGATTCAAACTCGATCTCGCCGTTATGGCGATTCACCACGATCGCGTTGCTGATCACCAGCCCGAGTCCAGTGCCCGAGCCAACGCCTTTGGTGGTGAAAAATGGCTCAAACATTCGCGACTGGATTTCCGCGGGAATTCCCGGGCCGTTGTCCACGATTTCGACGACGATATGATCAAGGTCGCGCGAGGTCCCGACGCATATTTTGCCGGAGTCTTTGACGGCGTCGATCGCGTTATCAATAAGGTTCGTCCAAACCTGGTTGAGCTCGCTTCCGTAGGCGGTGATGCGTGGAATCGAACGATCAAATTCGCGGACCAGCGTTATGTTCCGTAATTTGTAGCCGAGCATCGTCAACGTGCTTTCGAGTCCATCATGGATATCCACCTCCTGCACCGGCGCCTGGTCCATATAGGTGTAGGATTTGATGGCTTTGACCAGCTCCATGATGCGTCCCGTGCTTTGCTCAACCTGGCGCAGCAATAATTTTAAACCCAGGCGCACTTCAAGCCAGGCAAGGGCATCCGGTCGTGCCGCGCCCGGAAGTTTCGCGACTAGTTCCTCGAGAAATTCAGTTTCGATTCCCGCCGTGACAAACGTCGGGGCCAGTTCCCAGGCGGAGGCGACGTTGCGCGATTCGAGCCATTCCGCCACCGCCTGTTCGCGATCGCTCCGCGCCAGATGATCGCCTGTCGGAGCCTGTGCGATATTCCCCGCGGCTTTTAACTCGGAGTTCAGGAGATGTTGCCAGTCTTCCGCCCGGAGCGAACGGCTAAGCCGGCATAGGAGCATTTGCGCTTTATCCGCCACTTCGGCCAGGTGCGCCGCGGACCGGCGCGCGGCTGCGGCGGGGTTGTTGAGTTCGTGGGCCAGACCCGCGGCCATCGTTCCCAGGGAAGCGAGTTTTTCCCTCTGTTGCGTATAGCCTTCCACATTGCGCATGCGGGTCGCGGCGGCCCGGAAGACTTCCAAGGCAATATTGCGGCAATCGGTCATCATTTGCCAGAAGCCCGCTTCGTCCAATTCAAACAAGCGTGACGGTTTCGTGACCCGTACGGTGGATAGCCACGGTATCTTCAGCAAAATCATAATTTCGCCAAAGTAATTGCCTGGTTTGCCGACTCGCATCAACACGGTCTGCCGATCGTACGTGCGCGTGATGCGGACTTCTCCTTCAAGCAGCACATGAAAAAGGCTATTTTCTTCTCCTTCGATCGCCAGTGCCGTCCCGGCGGGAACGTCGATAACTTTGCCCCGTTCCAGGCAGCTCAATTGGCCATCCGGAATGCAGGCAAAGAGAGGAGTGGAACGAACTTGCTGAAGTTGTTCCGGCGTCATGTTCATAACAGGCCGAGATACTGATGAATCAGTTTTACCGCCATGGCGCCTTCTCCGACTCCCGACGTAACGCCTTTCGCCGAACGATGCCGGACGTCGCCGGCCACAAATATGCCGGGGACGCTGGTTTCGAGATAAAAAGGGTCCCTGCTGACGTTCCATCCAGTCGGGCGCCTTCCTTCAAGCATGAGATGCAGGCCGGAAAGTATATAGCCCTGGGCGTCGCGTTCGACGATGCCCGCGAGCCAATCCGTGCGCGGCACCGCGCCGGCGTAAATTAACAGCGCGCTGGCGGGCACAGTTTCCGATTCCTGGGTCTGGTTGTTCCGGATTGTGATTCTTTCACATCGGTCCGCCCCTTCCACGGCGGTGACGCTGGAATTCAGTTTCACCGCGATATTCTTTGTGGCTGCAATTTGTTTTTCGAGGTATTGCGACATCGAATCGGAAAGCGAATTACCGCGTACCAGCATGGTGACCTGCCTGGCAAACCTTGAAAAATACATGGCAGCCTGTCCCGCGGAGTTGGCGCCGCCCACGATATAGATGTCTCCGTCACGATATGAAAACGCCTCGGACATCGGCGCGTAATAATAAACTCCCGAACCCGACAGCTTGTCCAAACCGGGTACGTCAAGTTTGCGGAAGGCAATTCCGGTGGCGATGAGCACGGCCCTGGCGCCAATTTCCGCGCCGTCGGCGAGCTTGAGCACGCGAGAAGGCCCTTCCAGCCGGATATTTCGGACCTCCTGTGGAGCGAGGATTTCTGCGCCAAATCGCCGCGCTTGCGCAATCGCGCGCCGCGCAAGGTCCGTGCCGCTAAGGCCCGTCGGAAAGCCTAAATAGTTTTCAATTCGGGAGCTGCGCCCGGCCTGTCCGCCCGGAGCTTCCCGCTCGATGAGCAACGTATGAAGTCCGTCGGCGGCGCCGTAGACTGTGGCCGCCAATCCAGCGGGGCCGGCCCCAACCACCACGAGGTCGTAGAAAGGAAATTCAGCCTTTGTCCTGAGCCCAAGTTTGCGCGCGACGTCGGCAATTTGCGGATTCTTCAGGTTGGACCCATCGGCAAATACCACGAGGGGCAGGGAAGCGGCATCCGCGCCGGCGGATTCAAGCAGCGTTTTGGCTGAATCATCGGCCTCCACGTTGAGCCATTGGTGCGGCACGAAATTCCGGCCGAGAAAATCCCGGATATCGTTGGATTGCGGTGACCATCGGTGACCAATCACGCGAACGCCGTCAAACGCGGGATGCGAGGCGGCCTGCCAATCGTCCAGCAGGTCGTCCACCACTCCGTACAGGCGCTCCTCCGGAGGGTCCCACGGTTTCATTAAATAGTAATCAATGTGGACGCTATTGATCGCGCGGATCGCCGCGTCCGTATCCGCATAGGCCGTCAATAATGCGCGCTTGGTCTCCGGGTATAATTCGATAGCCTTTTCCAGGAATTCAACGCCGGACATGCGCGGCATTCGTTGATCCACGAGAAAGAGAGCGATGGGTTCGTTGCGCAATTTTAATTGCTTCACGCTTTCCAGCGCCGTAATTCCGGAATCCGCCGAGATGACACGGTAACGGTCGCCGTAATGGTGGCGCAGGTCTCGCTCCACGGCGCGCAATACGTCCGGGTCATCGTCAATCGTCCATATAACAGGTTTTGGCATGTTACTCACCTCCAACTCAACCTGCGGGAGCATACTCAGCGGGTTTGCCCCGTCAAATTATTCCGCGCCTGGCGGCCGGTTGGAAAATGATGAATATTACCCCGCAGTTTTCCAACAGGCTGATAGCCGGCGATAGAGCGCTTCGTATCGGGGAACGATGACCTCGGCGGAAAAGTGTTCGCGCGCGCGGCGTTGCGCCGCTTGACCCATCGCCCTGCGGCGGCTCGCGTCCCGAATAAGCGCACTCAATTCACGCGCCAGGTCTTCAGGATTGTCAGAGTCAACCAGGACGCCGCTGATGTTGTCTTCGACGACCTCCGGAATGCCGCCCACCCGCCGCGTCACGCTCGGGCACCCGAAAAACATGGCTTCAAGGATGCTTAAACCGAAACTCTCTGATTCGGAAGTGAAAAGTGCCACGTCGGCAGCCTGCAGGTAATCTTCGATTTCAAACACTTTCTCGCGCACGATGATGCGCTCGCTCAATTTCAAGCGCTCTACGTCCGCGACAAAGGGTTCAAAACTTTCCCCGGCAAGAACCAGGAGCTTGAATGAATTGTCAGGCTGGATGCGCGCGACCGTTTCCAGCAGCAGGTCAATGCGTTTGAGTGGCCGGAGGTTTGAGGAATGGATGATGACCGTTTCATTTTCCGCCAGGCCCAATTCCCGGCGCACTTCTTCACGCGGACGCCGCGGCGGGTGCGGCGTGAAAAAATTGTGGACGACTTCGAGCGGCCCGTCGAAACCAAGGACCCGCCGGGTTTCCTGTTTGAGAAATTCAGATACAACGGTCACGGCATCGGAATGGGTGAGCGCGTAATGTATGGCGGGGCCGTAACCGGGGTCCGCGCCCAGCAAGGTCGTGTCCGTGCCGTGGAGGGTGGTGACGACTCGCGGTTGCAAGCCCGGCGGCAGCATTGAACGGGCGAGAATCGCCGCCGTCGCGTGGGGAACCGCGTAATGGACGTGAAGCACGTCGAGTCTGAAACGGCAACTGACCTCGGCCATTCTTACGGATAACGGCAGGGTGTAATCAGGATATTTAAACAGGGAGTAATCGTTTACGGCTACCGGATGAAAGTGCAGGCGGGGCGCATTTTCGGGCAATCGAAATGGGCGTTCGTAACTGAAAAAATGAATTTCATGGCCGCGGCCGGCCAGCTCTTCGCCGAGCGTCGTCGCCAGGATTCCGCTGCCGCCCACGCTGGGATAGCAGGCGATGCCGATTTTCAATGAACTGCCCGTGCCCATGCTAAAACTGTCGCGATGCGCCGCCGGCGTCTTCGAGCGATTCGAGAACGATCGGATCGTTTGGATAGAGCGCGACGGCGTGACCGATGCCGGCGCGCAACCCGCGCAATCGCGCGCGCGTTAACTGCAGGTCAACGTAATTGCGCGCGGCTACCTGGGAGGCGTGAGCGTTCATGGCGTTCATCCAGGCTTTGAGAATTTCCGGCGCTGATATATCGATTAAAATTGGCGTGATATCCTTCGGCTCGGCTTCCGGCGTCACCGCGTAATAAAACAATTGGCCAATCGCATGCCGCGGCGCCTTCCGCAATTCACGAATGCCGCCATAGCGCGCCAGCCGGCAGGCGTCGCGTGTCAGTTGCCCCAACCGCGAATGGTCGGGGTGCTGGTTTTCTACCAGGCTGGGAGCAAGGACGATTTCGGGCCGGATGCGTCGAATGAGGGCAGCCAGTTTAATGGCGTGAGCAGCGCGAACTTCGAGATGCGCATCGCCGTCGAGTGGGAGAAACTCAATCGTGGCGCCGAGAATGGCGGCGGCCTTTTTCGCTTCGTTCCGGCGCTCTTTGGGCGTGCCGCTCGAGGCGGATTCACCCTGCGAGCAAATGACGAAATGAGCCGGCCGGCCGGCCCGGGTTTCTTTTGCAATGACGCCGCCGCATCCGAATTCAATGTCATCGGGATGAGCGCCGAAGGCGAGCAACGGCAAAAGTTTAGTTCGGGATTTCCGTGAAGGCTTCATCGGGTCGATCAATGGTTTCTCGATCTATCAAGGTGATTTCCGGCGTTTCTTGCGGGCGAAGATAGGCTTTTTCGCCCGGCCCGGCAACGTAATGAGTGCAATGCACCACCGATTGCATCCAGCGAAGCCGGCTGTCGCGGGTGGGACTGATTTGCGTTTTGCTGAACCCGGTCCCCGGGAAAGTAAGGTAGGACGTGCCGCCTTCGTGGAGTTGGAATGTGCCGTTGATCCAGCGGGCCCGGACAATTTCACCCTCGAACGGCGCATCCACAAAATATTCCGGCACGTCGCAGGCCAAATTCCGCACCGCCGGGTCGCTGGATCGAACCACCCGAATGCCCTCAAGCCACCCCAGCCGGCGATACATTTCGAGGCAAAAATCGGCGACGTTTTTGGCGCAAACCTCCTTAAAAACATCAAGGAGCGAATGGCTGACATAATTCGGCAACTGAAGAATCGTTTTCTCGCGCCAGCCCTCCGCAATTTGTTTGAGATATTGCGGCGTAAATTTTCGTTGAATCCGATTTTTGAACGCAAAATTGAGGATGGCCGGTTCATTGGTTTTGCGATGGGGAAGAATGGTCTGGGTTTCCCGCGGATCGTGGTCGCTGTCGTGGCAGAAGTAGACGATCTCGCCGCCGATTTCGGCCCGGAGCCTTCGAGCCGTCCGGATCTTTGCCGCAAAAAAACGTTTTGGGAAAAATCCGCACGGCTGTTGGCCGAAACAAATGACAGGCGCGGGATTCATAATTGCGCGGTCGTTTCACGCGGAGCGCTGGGGCCCGCGATGGCCTGGACGATAAGACTCATCAGGACGCACGCTGCGCAGCCGATGAGATTGTACCAGAGATAGCTGATGTGGAGCGAGAAATAGAGGATGAACACAAGTGTTTGCGCCGTCAGCGCTCCCCAGAAAACCGCCGTGCCGCCGATGCGCCTTAAAAAAAACGCCACCAGGAATAACGCAAGAAAGACGCCATAAAAGACGGAGCCCACGATGTTAATCGCCTGGATCAAATTTTCGACAAGGTTTGCGAAAAGAGCAAAGGCGATGGCGACCAATCCCCAGAAAAATGTGAACCAGCGCGAGGCGGCGACATAATGCGCGTCACTCGCCTTGCTTTTGACCAGGTGCCGGTAGAAATCCACGGTGGTGGTTGCGCCAAGGGCGTTCAATTCCGCGGCTTTCGATTGGAGCGCCGCGGCGAAAAAGGCGGCGATGAGCAGGCCGATCAATCCATGCGGCAGATGGCCTAGAATGAACGTGACAAAGACATAATCGGCATCGTTGCTTTTTACGCTCGGGTCGGCTTTTTGCATTGCGGATTCTGCGCTTGCTCGAATCGCGTTCGATTGGTCATGGGCTGCCAGCGTTCGGCCCTGGGCCGCCATTTCGGCCGTCGTATCGCCCGCGTGCCTTGCCGCGAGCCATTGGGCGAGATATTGCCTCTCGGTCGCGCATGCGGTTCGGTATTCCTGTTCATACCCCTGTAGTTTCTGTCCCGGATCACGATTGACCGCTTCGCGCCAGGCGGCCTGGTTGAAAAAAAGCGGCGGTTGTTCGAATTGATAAAACACGAAGAGCATCACGCCCAGCAGCAGGATAAAAAACTGCATCGGGATTTTCAGCACGGCGTTGACCATGAGGCCCAGGCGGCTTTCGCGCAGGGAAGAGCCGGAAAGGTAACGCTGGACCTGCGATTGATCGCACCCGAAGTACGATAGCGAGAGGAAAAATCCGCCCAACAGGCCGGTCCAAAACGTGTAACGCCGGTCGGGATCCAATGAAAAGCTCACGGCGTTTATTTTTTTGAACGTGCCGGCGATGGCAAACGCGTCGGGAAGGCTCGCCGGTAATTTTTCGAGCAGGATGACAAAGGCGCCGGCCATGCCGCCAAATATGATTGCCATCTGCCATTTTTGGGTGAGGCTCACCGCCTGGCTGCCGCCGGCGACGGTATAAACAATTACCAGCGCGCCGGTCAAAATAATGGTGAGGCCAAGATTCCAGCCGAGCACAGTGGATAGAATAATGGCGGGGGCGTAAATCGTAATGCCGGCGGCAAGGCCGCGTTGCAGGAGGAACAAGCCTGCGCCCAGTAATCTCGTTTGCGTGCCGAACCGTCGGCCCAGGTATTCATACGCGGTATAAACATTCAGGCGGCGGTAAATTGGCAGGAAAACCGCGGCAATGAGTATGAGCGCCAGCGGCATTCCGAAATAATTCTGCACGAAATCCAGGCCGCTTTCGTATCCCTGGCCCGGTGTCGATATAAAAGTGATCGCGCTGGCCTGGGTGGCGGCAACGGAAATGCCGATCGTTAGCCATCCCACGGATTCGTCGCCCCGGAAATAATGTTCGAGGTTGCGATGCCTGCGGGTGTGCCACGCGCCATAGGCGGCAATGGCCGCCAGGCTTCCAATCAATACCGCAAAATCGAGAAAATTTAACGAACTGCCGCTGGTCGCTTCACGGGTCCCTGCGCCCGGGCCGGCTGGATCAATGCCCGCCGCGGGAATTTCATGGCGCGAATAAAAAAGCGTGAGCGCCAGAAGCAACAGCACGCTGGTCACGAAACTCGCGAAGACAAAAACGTAGACGTTACGCCAGGTGCGCAGTTTCGGAAGTCCGGTCAACTCGTTCCGGTCATCGGTCGAGGGCTCGACCGGGCCGGCATTGACCTCCTCGGATTTCATTTTCCGAGCGAAAGAAGATTCGCAAATAACCGGTAGGCGCCCGGCGCCCCCGCCGGCATTTGCCGGAAGAATCCCAGGCCTGTGTAGACAAAATAACCTTTGCCGTACGGCGCTACCAATAAACCGCCTTTCAGCGGCGCTTCGCCGGCATCGCTGCACGCAAGAATCGGCGTGAAATGATCGTCCCATTGGTCGGGAAAATACGTTCCGCGTTCCTGGACCCAGCCCCCGAAGTCCGCGCTTGTGATTTTGTTCGGCGTGTTCAAAACCGGATTGTCCGGCGCGAGAAAAGTCATCGGCGCGGCCGGGTCAGTGACCCGGTCGTCGGAAAGATGAAGGCTATACGGCGTCAGTTGCTCCGTCTTCAGGCCGAATCCGGGCCGGTTATATTGCTCAATGACTGTTCCTCCGGCCTTTGCATAATCGAATATCGCCGGCATATGCGATGCAAGATCGTCCCGGACATTGAACGCGCGGACGCCGATAACCACGGCGTCAAATTTCGCGAGACGGTCCGAAGTCAGGTCGGCATCGGTCAGATTGGTTACGTCGTATCCCATTTCTGCGATGCATTGCGCCACGTCATCGCCTGCGCCCGGGAGGTAACCAATTCGATGGCCGCGGGTGGCCAGGTTCAGGCACGTCGCTTTGCATTCGGCGCGAGGTTGCAATAGCAGGAGCGGGAGGTGCGGGTAATTAATGATCACACGCCCATTATCGTAAGGCCGGCCGTTGACAGTCACGGTCGCCCCGATGACGGCGCTCGCCGGATCAGGAGGAGCGGTGACATAAAACGTGAACTGGCTCCGGTCTCCGGCGGCCTCCATTTCGAGAGGTTCGGTTGCCGGTGAAATACTCCAGCCATCCGGGGCCGCCAATCGCAAAACCCCGCGCACGTGCGGACGCCTGGCGGTAACTTCCACCGTCATTTGCCGTATTGCCGATGGGGCGAACAATTCCACTTCGTCGGGAAACTTGAGCGTCACCGGCGAAATGATTTCCAGGTCGCGGGGTTCGTCATGGCTCCGCCTGGCCGTGACCTGCACCGGTTGATCCTCGACGATCAGGGGCTGGCCATCGACGAGAAAAACCTGTGCGATCGGAAAGGGAGGTGGATTTTCCGGCCGGCCGATGAGATTCGGATCATCCACGCGGAACATCCCGGCGGTATGCGGTTCGCGCAACCAATAGGGCTGGCTGATCGGCGTATCGGCGGACAATCGTTCCACGGCCTCGCGGGTGACCGGAGCATTCGTCGTCAGGTCGGCGTTGATGGCAATATCGGGGTAATTTTCAGGATAAAAGCCCGCAACCTGCCAGCGCACCGGAACAACGCCGGATCGGAGTGTCGCCGTCATGCGCAGGTGTAACGTCTCACCCGGCACAACTTCAGCATTCGGAATGACCGTCTGGACCGTCAGCCCCAGGCATTTCTGAATGATGCGATCCAGCAGCGCATCCTTTTCGTGAAGTATCGGATCGGCGCTGTTTTGGTAAATGGGATCCAGCCGCCGTTTTATCGCCAGCAACTCCTCCACGCTGGCGGCCGGGTCTTGTGGATTAAATTTCGCGATAACCTCATCCGATAGCTCTCCAATCACCGCGCCGCCCGGCACGCCTGACCAGGTCGTGTTGATGCCGTCCATGATGTCGTTGGTGGCGGGATCGCCCGCGAGCAATTCGAAACTGTCGTGGCGCGGGCCGTTGCCGCCGCCGAAACCGGCGAAATTGCCGAAGCCCTGCGTCTTGTGCATGGATCGGCTGTGCGCGGCAATCGCCGTGTACGCCTCGCCGGAAAGCGGGTCCACTCCGCCATCGTTGAGTCGAATCATGGGAGCGCCGTTGGTATCGCGATTTTGGAAGCCGCCGACGTTCCAAAAGATGCGTTTGGGTTGCCAGATTGTCAGGCCCTCGCGCAGTTGATTCGGAAAGGCGAGGGGATCGCCGGCCATCTTAAAGGCCTGCAATGCCAGGATCGCCGAGGCCGTGTGATGGCCGTGCGTCCCGCCGGGGATCAGGGAAAAGCGCGTGACCACAATGTCCGGGCGGAATTCGCGGATCACACGCACAATGTCGGATAAAACTCCCTCCTCGTCCCACGTTCGCAACGTTTGGCGATAATCTTTGGAAAATCCAAAATCTACCGCGCGCGAAAAAAATTGTTGCGCGCCGTCAATGCGTCCGGCGGCGAGAAGTTCCTCGGTGCGAACCACCCCCAGGTCTTCGCCAAACACCGGGCCGAGGACGTTTTGGCCGCCGTCACCCCGCGTCAGCGAGAGATATGCAGTCCGGTAATGGCGTCCGCGCGACAGGTAGGCGATCAATTCGTTATTTTCATCATCCGGATGCGCCGCCACGTATAGCACGCTTCCCATTTCACGGAAATTGTCGAGGTCCCGTAAAATGTCCGTTCCCGACAATGAATTCGTGGTCTGGGCATATATCGAAAGGTGGAGCAGGATGAAAATGGCCGCTGCCAGGGCAATCTGCGGCAGGCACGCTGCGCCGCGGCGTCCCCGCGCGCGCAGAGCCGGCGGAACGTGCCCTATCGAATGCGCAACTGATATGGAATGGTTACGCGGATGCCGCACCGCGGCGTCCCTGCCGTTACGGGATGAAACGTCGGTAGTCATGCGCAATCACCGCCTGTGCGAAAATTCGACCCGCCGCCGCCGCTATTTCTGGACGGTGAAAGGCACTGAAAATTCTTCTTGTTCCCAGGAGATTTTTAACACCCCGCCGCCGGAGTTTCGGCTGATGGCCATCGTAAATTGGTCCACCGGTTTATCCAGGTCCGTTTTTTTCAAATCCACTCGCGCGACGTCGTGGTCCGTGTCCACCGGGATTCCCCATCCGCCGAGCGCGGAACTGAACGCCAATTGCGACGCGCCGGTTTCCTGCGGCGCCATATAAAGAGTGTACGCGCCGGCGGGAATTGTTTTCCCGCCCACCTCGAGGGGCTTTTGCGTGATGAACAGCGTGGCCTCATCCGCGCCCAGGCGCCACGGTTCGCCGTAAGGCACCAGGCCGCCCCAGATTTTGCGAACTTCGGTCGTGCCGGGTTTGACAGTATAAGGCCGGCCGTATGTAACCGTCACGCGGTCGCCGCCGATGCGCGCGCTGAAGGTTTCATGGGGGCTGAGGCGATGCTGCTGGGCGGAAACCGGCAGCGCCAGGGCCAGTGTGAGGGCGGACAGTGCAATGGTGGATCGAAGCGTTTTCATTGGAACTTATGGTTTATGGTGAAATGGGCTATTGCAGCGTGGAAATCAATTGTTGGTTCATCCATTCGATGGAATTGCCGGGGCCTTCGGCTTTAATCGATAGCTCGGTCGATTGTTTGGCCGCGGCAATCGCGCCGTCTTTGTCCCCTTGTTTGGCCAAAATCTCCGCTTTCAGGTGCAGTATTTCAAAGGCGATCATGGGTTTGTCCGCCAGGCCGGCGTTGACCCAGTCCATCGCCTTTTTCAGGTCCAGGTCATGGTCATAGTAAAACTCCGCCGCCTGGTAATAAAAACCATCTGATTTTTTGCCCGGCGCCGCCATCGCTGCTTCAATTTCGGGCACGATCTTGCTCACGACGTCAACCTGCAACTGGATCGGCACCACTGTTTTATCCCAGATCAGCATCAGGACCGCCGAATCATCCCGAATTTGGGTGAATTCGATCGTGAATGCATCCACGGTGGTATCATCCAGCGTCATCGGGGTGACGGTAAAGCGCACCAGATCGTCGTTCGAATTATATTGGAATGACCCCCATTGATTTGCGTCTTTGTTGATAATAATCGTCCATGTGTCCGCGCCCGGAATCGTGAACAGCGAATAGGTTCCGGCGGGAACGTCGTTGCCTTCCAGTTTAACGGGCGTGCTGAAGGTAATTTTTGTGGCCGAATTGGCGCCGGTGCGCCAGACCGTGCCGTAAGGCACAATGCCGCCAAAAACGGTTCGGTTTTTCACGCCGGGCCGCGAGTAAGCGATCTGGATGTC
>DASYZW010000320.1:0-7651 GCA_035945915.1 Verrucomicrobiia bacterium
CCCATTATATTCCATGGAGACTTTGATTTGTTTTCCGGCTGTGGCCATCTTGGAGACTTTTGCCTTCAGCCGGATCTCTTTAAACATCTTTTTGGCGTTGGTCACCACCGGCCGCGCCAAATCCTGGTCGGCTCCAGTCAGGATGGTATCCAGCGCTTCAACGACGACCACCTGGCTGCCCAGCGCCGCATAGACAAACCCCAATTCCATTCCAATATACCCGCCGCCCACGATCAGCAGGCTTTCCGGAACGTCCGGCACTTCCAGGGCTTCCGTTGACGTCATGACACGGGGATTTCCCAGGTCGAATGCTTTTGGCATGGCTGGCAGCGATCCGACGGCCAGGATTGCCTTATCGTATTCAATAAATTGCTGTCCCTGATCGGTTTCGACGCGCAATTTTTGCGAGCCTTCGAAATAACCGCGCCCCTGGATGACCTGCACGCCACGCATTTTGGCCAGCGTCGCCACGCCGCCGGAAAGTTTGGCAAGAATGGCACTTTTCCAATGGCGCAACTTTTCCAGGTCCACTTTGGGCTCGGCGAATTCGATGCCACGATGGGCGGATTCACGCGCGTTGACGATTTGATGGGTCGCGTAGAGCAGCGATTTGCTCGGAATACATCCGCGGTTGAGGCAAACGCCGCCAAGGACCTTTTCGCGCTCGATGAGAATTACTTTTTTCCCCAGATCGGCGGCATAAAAAGCGGCCGCATAACCGCCCGGGCCGGAACCGACAACAACGATTTCAGTTTTAGTTGAATCCATAAATTTAAATGCACGTCGGCGACGACGATTACGAGATTTTTACTGCGTCTTCCTTGAAATCCTGCAGCGCGGAAACCAAATCCACCATAAATCGCGCGGCGGCGCCGCCATCGATCACGCGGTGGTCGTAGCTCAATGCGAGCGGCGTCATCATGCGCGCCTCGATTTTATCTCCCCGCACCACGGCCTTCATGGCGCCGCGGCCAAGGCCCAGAATGGCCACTTCGGGCTTGTTGACAATGGGGGTGAAATGTCCGCCGCCAATCGCGCCCTGGTTCGAAATCGTAAACGTCCCGCCTTTCATTTCCTCGACTGAAATTTTCCGGTCCCGCGCTTTTGCGGCCAGTTGTTCCAATTCCCTGGCCAAATCCAGGATGGACTTTTTATCCACGTCACGAATCACCGGCACCATGAGGCCCTGGTCGGTGTCCACGGCAATGCCGAGGTGAACATATTCCTTCACGATGATTTCATTCGCGACCTCATCGAGGCTGGCGTTGAAAATGGGATGCTTTTTAAGCGTCGCAGCGACGGCCTTTAGAATAAGCGGCGTCAGCGTGAGCTTGGCGCCTTTGGCTTCGTAAGCCTGGCCAAATTTCTTGCGCAGTTCGTTGAGCGTCGTGCAATCCGCTTCATCAAATTGAGTGACGCGCGGGACGGAATTCCAACTCTCCAGCATCCGGCGCGAGATGACCTCGCGCAACGGCGTAAGCGGGCGTTTCACAACCGGTCCCCACTGGGCGAAATTGATTTGCTCGGCCGGAGCTTTCGCGGGAGCGCCCGGGCGACCCTTGCCGGCTTTTGCAGCGGCGGCGATGAGGCGATGGATGTAATTCCGCAAATCAGCCGCCACGATGCGGCCGCCGGATTCGCTGCCCCGGATCTTGCGCAAATCAATCTCCAATTCACGCGCCATTTTTCGGACGGACGGTGAGGCTACGGGGTCGGGATTGACGATTTCATCCTCCCCCTCGGGCGCCGCTTCGTCTTCATCGTCCTCGGGTTCCGGAGCAGGCGCCGCAGAACTGGAGGGCCTCTTTGCAGCGGGCTTCGCCGCGGCTGCCGGCGCCGGGGCGGCCTGGCCCTCACCGGCGACGGCAATTAATCGCTGGCCGACGCTGATGCGGTCGCCATTTTTTACAAAAATCTTTTCAACCTTGCCGGCGGCCGTGGACGGAATGGAAGCGACTGCTTTCTCGTTTTCCAGTTCAATAATGGCCTGCCCGCTGGCGATCGTGTCGCCTTCTTTAACGAAGATGTTGACGACAACGCCGGAATCCGCGCCCTCGCCCAATTTGGGAAGTTTTACATCCATAAAGTTTTACAGACGGATAGCCTGCCTGAAAATGGCTGCAATTTCCAGAAAATTAATTTTGATAATCTGGTGGCGCGTTTCCACTCAGCATTAGGAATCGGCGGGGGAAATTCTCAGGGTGACATTTGCCTTTGATACTTTATCGTCCAGCACGATCCCTAAATGAACCGGTTTGCGCCCATTTTCAGTGTCTTCCTCAATAGTTTCCTGGCGAAGATGAAATGGCGCGCCGTGAGTATCTATCTTCACGCGCACGGCGCCCGAACCGTCGACGATTGTCAACTCGTTGGGGGCAGTGCGGTGAATTTCTCCCCACGTCACGAGGACCGATTCAAAATTTTCGGGCGATGCAAAAGCGGCTTCGTCATGGACGGTCAGAGATGGCGCGCGGCCGCGCTGATAAACAAAAGCGCGTTCCAGCTTTTGCATGCCGGGAACATCATAAGCTGAACTAAGATCAAAAGTGATTTCGTCGGCGTTGGCGGTGAAATTCGTCGCGAGCACCGCGGCCTTGGCATCGGTTCCGTGGCGCTGCAATTGGCCGGCCACGATGGGCACCGCATGACCAAAGGAATTGAGCACCTCACCCTCATATCGCCGGGAACTGAACGTGCGGGCCGTATAAACTTCTCCACCCGGATCACAAATGACCATCTTTGTTCCGAGGACGACACTGAAGCTGCCGACGTCATTATGGCCGTGATTGACGCCGTTGTTGCCGCCTTTGATGGCGACTGCGAAGGGCGTTTGCGCATTTAATCCCGGGCGGCAAACGAGAATCCCGGCGTCGGGAAACCACGTTCGCCAAGGCCAGCCCGAAGAGTCGTTCCCGGCCATCGGGAGCGTCGGCATATTTGAGGGCAGGAATGCCATGACAACCTGTTGATAAAGCGTACCGCTTATCCTGGCCGCGTGATATTCCGGCAGGTTGAGATTAAAACGGCGACACAAATAATTCATCAATAATGGGGAGGCAGAGCCATTCGGATTACAATCAGCAATACTGAGGTGGACTCCATTGAGAATTTCCGAGCGAATGCCGAACAGGGCCGGTTGAACCGCATCCGGCAAGGACATCAGGTCGATTTTGCCGCCCGTCGACTCGCGAATGTTTTCTGCGAGGAAAATGAAATTCCCAAATCCGTAATTCCAATACCCGAGTCCCTCCACGCAATAGCCATCCGGCGTAAAGCCACCGTCCAAATAACTGCCGATATTTTTTTCGACCACGGCAATGTACCGGGCGCGCTGTTCGGCCGAATCAATCATTGCCAGACCGGCAGCCGTAACTCCGTCGTAACAGACGGCATTCCAGTTGTTGGATAAGGCCCGCATCCAATGGAATTCCGGACGATCTCCGTCCATCGCGGCCTCATACGGGTCAAAAATCCGGCGTTTCAGATTTTCGCGGATTAATTCGCGCGTCCGCGGCGAGAGCCGATCGCTCATCAGATAATCGGCAGTAGCCAGGTCCGCCGCCAGCGTGGAAGAACCCAATTCGATGTCCACGGTTTTGCCGTAAAAATTTTGAAGCTTGCCGTCATGGGCGGGCAGCACCCAGGTAGGCTCGGCGCAGATTGCATCAATCGTTTGCTCAAGCGGGGCGATGAAACGTCCTTTGTTTTCGAGGCATTCGGCCAGCGTAAAAACCGCGATCCGTCCCCGGCGCGACTCGGCGACATCCTGCCAATGATTGCGGTTGCCGTCCCGCGAGAATTCCAGGTACAAAGAATCGGGCTGGGCCGGTAAAGGTCGCGATGCGTCTCGGATGGCCTGCCGGATGACACTTTGCAAATCTGGATGGCGGGCGAGCACGTCTTTCCAGGCTTCCCGATCGGCGACTGGCCGGCCAACGCCTTGCGCATGCGCCGGGAGCATGGCTGTAATCGCGCTGATTCGCGAGGGATCAATAATTTCCTTTGCGCGAAGTGCGATAGAGAAAATAAAAAGAGCGGCACACAGGAGGTGACGCGTCATCCGCCAAATCTTAAATTTCATTTCAAATAGGCTAAATGTTTAAGCAGACGTCGGGCAAGGTCAACCGGTTACCCGCCGGATGCCTCGCGCGCGCCGACACGCGTGGTTGATTTTCGCACATCTTTATCCACTGCTTTAACGCTTCAATGTGGCGCCGATCGATACTATTCTTTCCACCAAGGCTGCAATCGAAAATAAATAAATGAGCATCGTCACCAAAACCGGAGATTCCGGAACAACCGCATTGATGTATGGCCGCCGCGTGCCCAAAAACGATCGGCGCGTGGAAGCCGTTGGCGCCGTGGACGAACTGAACGCCGCCCTGGGCACGGTGCGCGCGACCGCAACCGATGCGTTTATTTCGGAGAACATCCTGTCCATCCAAAAGAATCTTGTCGCGCTGATGGGTGAATTGGGTGTGTTGCCGGAAGACTTGCCGCGCTACACAAAAGACGGATTTGCGGTGGTTAAGCCTGAGATGACGGCCCAACTGGAAACACTCGTGGCCGAAATCGAAGCCCAAAACATTAGTTTCAAAGGCTGGGCCACGCCCGGCGCCACGCCCGCCGCAGCCGCGCTGGACATGGCTCGAACGATTTGCCGCCGGGCGGAACGGCGCGTCTGTGATTTAAACGAAGCCGGCGAGCTGAAAAATCCAGATATAATTATTTACCTGAACCGGCTGGCGGATTTGCTGTGGCTCCTTGCCCGATGGGCGGAAAAGGCGGTTTGAGCCAAAGTTTAATAGAGCAAAACCGTCCGGTAAAACTGCGTATTGGCAGCCGCGGAATTGGTGAACGTGAATACGCCATTGACCGGGCAATTGGTGCTGACCGATGTCCAGTTTACAAGATCGGGCGAGGATTGGATCGCATAAGCATCGTTGTCGTCCCCGGTAAATCGAATGACGATCTGGCCATTGGCCGCGGTCATTGAACCAATAGAATCCACGCCAAACAATGGCAGGAGTTGGTCAGGAATGGCCTCATAAGCCTGGTCGCTAATGCCATATTCGATCTGAGCTTCATCAAGATTTAAATATGGAGATTCATCACTGAGCTGTGGTACGGCGAAGATATTTCCAGGCGTGAGGAAAAACTGACCGGGCAATGCCGCGCGCGTGGATTCAATGGCGTTAGCAATTTCAGCGGCCTGGGTAGAATTGGAAGTAACAGTCAGGGAGACAAGTTCCGCCCCGTATCCGCTCTCAAACTCAAATTGGACAATTAAGTCGTTAAGATCATTTGTTAGAGCGGTCAATCCGTTGAGCAAATTTTCCCAATCGCCGGAATTTGAGTCATTCGCCGAGAAAAGTGAAGATTCAGCATTGGTGTCAATTAGAGACGCCAGCAAAGCAGCCATGCGCCAATCCGCCGGCGGCGCCATGCAGACCGCGTCGGAAAGGTTTGTGTCACCGGTCCAAAGCACCCAGGTAGACAGGCCGCTTGGATTCGGAGTTTGGAGCGCCAAAATATTCGTGGATTTGAGAAATATTGTCTGCCAGGGCGTGCCACGATGTACCCGACCAAGCCATGACGCGTTTAAAGTTTGATTTGCAGGAAAATCCCAATCGTCAGACGAAGCCACCAATGGGTCCTTATACGAAAGATTATAAGGATTGTTATCAGCCGGAAACCCGTTAAATGTCTCTTCCGCTAAATTCCCGGCAACACCCCAGGGCATGTACCGGTCGTCGAAAGCACCGACGTATTTAATTGTGGGTGGCGGCACAAAAAGAGCATACCGGCCGTAGGTATCGTCCAAAAAGTCGGCCAAGTCCTGTGTCAAATAGTGGACCAACGGATCGTTTGCGGCATAGACGGACCGCTGGACGATTTCGCGCATAGCCGTAAAGGGGGCTTGGATAGTTAAGGCAATATTTGTGATAATTATGTCCCCGTCGGCAGGATCGAAAGCGGCGTCGCCGGCAGTAAAGAATGCTTCAAAGTAAGCCTGTTGCGCTGCAACACCGTTCAAATTCCCCAGGCCCGGAATTGGAGCCGTCGTCCAGCCTTCCTGTCCAGAAGAGGTTCCCTCGTCGCTATCGACGCCTGCGGGAAATCCACCGCCGCTTGACACAATATATTGTTCAACAACTCCGAACGGGGTACTACTGCCGCCGTAAACATTCGTGCTCCATAAACCGCTAAACTCTCCATCCGGGTCGGCAATCGTGGAGTTAAGATCGAGGGTGCTGTCCGGTCCAGCAAGTTGAACGTAGTCGAGAATACAGTTGTTCGAGTCGATAATATAAGCCTGCAGCCGATTTGTGCAGTCCAAAACCAAATAACGGCGTACCAACGTTCACAAAGAAAGCGGAATTTCCAAGCGCAGGGATGAAACAGGGCGCCGTATACGTGACTCCGTTTATATTGGTTGACGGGAACGCCGAACCGTCAAAGTAAATGTATAAATTGTTCGTCAAACCGTTCTCCTGGAAGTTTGGCGGACCTAAATTTTGAAAGATTGTGTTCGTGCCCAGTGGTAGAATAAACGCTTCGCCAGGCCAGGCATTTGTCTCCAAAGGCGAATTGCAATTATTCAACACAACGGTATTTTTAACCGATACAAAGCCCGGTGCGTCGTTGCTTAGGCCGAAGGAAAATGCCTGCTGCGCCACGATCGTCACCGGATTTGTGTATGTTGAAGAATAGGAATTCCAATCCTCCATCGCGAATAGGTTGCTCACACCGATGAGGTACATTTGGTTCGTTGTATAACCGCGGCCAAAAGGAAAACTTCCGCTCGATGGAGCGGAGCTGTTGCGAGTGAACTGCAAAAGGCGCTCAATAAAAAAGCAATTGTCCAATTCCAAGCCGTTGAAGTTCGGCAGGCCTTTCTTGACGCCAATCACCCACGGGATGCCATAAATATTATTGGTAAAACCGCTCAAGCCAAACGGCACGCGCGGATCACCGGCGTCCATCGGAGTATTAAAGATTGGAGGGTTATTGCTCGTAAGCGGTTCCTGAACGAATTGGTAGCCCGCGATGTAAATGTTTGTCTGCCAATCGCCCATGCATTCCTCGTTCGTTTTCCAAAACAGAGGACGGAACACAGACGGATAATAATTCGTCGTCGTTGCATCCAGGATATTCGCCGTCACCTGAAGTAATCGATGAACCGCGGGCGTATATTGGTTCGTCGGATAAATCTGGATATGATCCAAATTGACATTTAACTGCGATGAGAGCAGGCGCGAAGCGACGTTGGTGAAGAAATCAAGAGGACAGGCGGTATTAAACGGTTGGCGCGCGGAAACCGGCCGCGTGAAGAGTGTCAGAACCCAGATAAAAAGCAAAACCGCGATTCCACACAACCGCCGGCGGTATTGTGGCTGTTTCAAAGACTTCATTCCGCCACAAGTATGGCAGATTTAGACTGGTTTGTCGGGTCATTTGGCCTTTTTCTCGAAAGTGGCAAAAAAGCCAGGGCGGGACCGTCCAGAAACAGGCGTGGGTAGTGTATTACTTCCTGATATGGCGCCGAAAAAGATACACGCCAACCCGGGCATGCTCTCTTCCTGAAAGCGAACGCCTGGGAATTTACGACCGCGGAAATTCCACTACTTAATCAGCAGCATCTGACGGG
>DASYZW010000321.1:0-7360 GCA_035945915.1 Verrucomicrobiia bacterium
TCCGAGAAATGTAGGACCCGTTACCGGGGTGGAACCACCGACTGTTACGGCTTCTGCCGTACCACTGACTGCCATAATTCCAGCGCCGGTTCCAGTATTAGCGGCTCCGTCAATTGTCATCCACAACGAGATCGCGGCAGACAAATCGCGGCCATCGAGTTGTCCGTTATAATTAGCTGTTGTAGTTGGTTGCCCCGTGGAAATACCGGTAAATCCCTGGAGCGCACCTTGACCAATCCCGATGCCAAAGTTGGCGGCGGAAGTGATGCCTTCTATACACCGCCCATCCGGATCAAACCCATTGATGGGATCACCACCGCAGAATGTATAATAATTCGGATCTCTTCCATTCCACGCGGAATCATACGTCAGCCATCGCCCCGAAACGGGGTCGTAAGGCCGAAGTCCGATGTTGTAGTAACCCGTAACATCCACCCATCGTCCCCTCCAGGAAGAAGATTGGGCAAGTGTTCCTCCACTTGCCAACGCCACGGGCCGATAATTTGGAACTGCGCCATAACCTGTTGGCCGAGCTGAGTTCCAGGTATTGCTTCCCGCCGCTGAATCAAAATAGCCGAGGATGTCTCCGCGAATATCACTTATGGTCGGATTGAATAAGCTTAAGCCAGGAGACGTTCCGTCAAGTCCTCCAATGCCATTCAGGCCGCCATATTGACCGCTCAAGTCTGGGCCATAGAGCTTCCATTCGGTTTTGGCGCCATAGGAAACACCCAATTCCAGAAATTCAACAAGCGGATCGTAATAGGAATTAATGGTCTGAACCGAGGAAGGAAAGGCCACGCCGTTGCCGAAACTATGCCACGCCAGCAGCGCGATGAAAATGACCAGCCGGTGCTTCATGCGGTTTGAAGGCGCCATTCTCCATCGTTTTGTTTGCGAAACAAAGAAAATTTTGGTTTCATACGATCCGACATAGCTGGAATGGTCGCAGCCATCACCGAAAGCGAGCCGGCAGGAACAGAAATGAAAGATTTTCCGATGTCCCGCCTGTGTTGACCGGGACAGCGCCACGAGGCGGGCAAGGCGTTTGGCTGTTCAGTTTGACGTAGGCTAGCTTTGCTTCGCTTCGAGAAGCGTTCGTAACCGAGAAGCTGTTCCGGTGTCTTATACTCATTGGCATGTTCGGTGCTTTGGTTGGCGTGTAAAGTTCAAACGTTTCGTTTGGGCCGAGGGTTGTAAAACCGCCGCAGGCACGTTGTCCGAGGCTTTTGCCTGTCCCGCCCAGCTTCTCAGCACCAACGACTTCCAGAGGGTGGGAATTTGGTCCCGCGCTTTTCTCGGTTACACCACGGACTTCCATCCCGATCTGAACCACAACGGCAACTGGCCGGAGGAATCTCAAATAATCAATACGCTGCTTCAAAACTTTCTAAGTGGAAAGAGCGGAGGAATAGGAACACAATATAATTTAAACGTAATTGCCAATGACGCGCACCTTGACATCGGGCCTTTCGCCGGAATCAATTATTTCCTAAAGGACCCTCCGGGCGTTTTTGGCGCGGGCGACTTGCTTTACGGCGATCCATGGTAAAATCAGGCCATGATTAAACGGATCGCCTTGTGGCTTGTTGCCGTCGCGGTCGTGACCTGTCTGGCAGGCTACGTCCTGCGATGCTATGAGTCGGCTGAAGACCCTTATCGTGAGCAGATGAAGATTTTACAAAACCCACAGAGACGCGGTGAATTTTTTTTTGGCATGTATCGACCCACAGCGGTCCAATCCGAGGAATGGGAGATAATATGGCTAAATCTCAACGAAAAAGCTGGACTGGCTTGGCAGGGCACGATGGGACGCGCCATGCTCTTGAAAGTGAACTGGCTGGCTAACCGTCTCAATCTGCCTATCAAACGCCCCATCCAACCCTGGGACGTGTCTCCCGGCTTTTGTTTGCCGATTCAAACGGTGTTGCCCCGATATCCATCATGGATACCCGACACTATTTACGGAATGGATATTTATAACACCAACGTCCCGCGCCTCAAACGCATTCTGGCGCTTAAATTTGCCATAAATGGCTGGCTGGACACTCCAGCCTATCACTTTTCGTTTATGGACGGCCAATGTAATTGTATTGCACGGCAGTCTGAAAACGATAGTGACGGAAACAAATTCGACGAGATCATGGCCGCACCGCACGTTCATCCTCCACCGTTCAAAGCGGCCAACATTTATCAAATTGCCACGAACTGGCTCGCCGCCATAGATATCAACCTGGACATGCTGGAGAAATCCCGGTTGCCCCATCCGGTGCGCCAAGAGAAACGCACCCTTCCAGGCGCATCCAGTCCGGAGTCGGTTTATTTCGTGGCCTGGGGCACCAACTATTATGGCCTGAATTATCTCGCCAAAATTCTGTACACTAATGAATGGTCTCCCTCCGTCTTGGTCGAGGTCGGCCCAAACAATGAGCTTTTACAACTCTCCGTGGGCGACCTGACATACTATCGTAACCCGCCCACGCTCATCCCTTCCGAAACTTTCTGGCGAGCGGTTCACACCCCCGATCCTCCGCTAGATCAACTGCGAAACCCCGTCGTCACGGCACAATTCTTCTGCACCCCGCATTACGCGACGAATTATTACGACTACTGGTATCAGTTGAACTACAACACCAACGGAAACCTGTGGCGCTATGCGCATCACCAGCTGGACCCAAAGACGAACGCTTACGAAATAAAATATCGGAAATGGGTTAATTCCATCCTCATTCCCTACAAGCCCGGTGATAATCCCGAATCTAATACCAATCAGCCATGAAAAGGTTAAGCGCCCTGAAAGAGGGTGTTTCGAAATTCGCAGCAAGTGCCTGTGGCAATTCTACAAAGCTCGGAAAAAACGACGAATTGACATTTTTTTAAATCAGTTAGTTTTGAATTTGGCGGCAAAAGGCCAGATTTTGCGGTTTTCTCGCGACCAGTATCCAATCCGCGCAAAATCGAAAAATAAATAATTTGTGTTTTCGCTAATGCAATCAGGTTTTACCGAAACGACTTTCGGAATACCCTCTGAAAGGGGTTACCAATCCTTAATTGTCTTTCATTTTCACGGAATGCAATGGTTATAGCCCGCACCGTTTTTTCGCCTGGGCTAAGTCGAATCCCCAGACCAGGAACCACTACTTTTCTAAGGATCTCCCCGGTTTGGAATGAGAAAGGTCCTTGAACTGTATAACGCCCAATTTGGATTTTGCCGGAGAAAAACTTCAGGGAACCAGCCTCCGCAGCCCTTTGACGATAGTTCGGTTCAAGATATATCTTGAACCAAAGAACCGATCCAGTTTCCAGATCAGTCAGCCACGAGAGGCCTTTTTCGTCACAAACTATTTTTTCTCGAAGTGGGATTGCTGTCTCGCAAACGCGCAATTCTTTGCCTTCGAATGTTGCCCTAAAGTCCCGAATCGTTGGCGTTAGACCGACTGAAGCGCCAAAGATGGTAACGCCGTTTTCGGTGACTTCGATCTTATTGATTTTCATTTGCTTGGAAGTTGGTCGGGCTGATTCGGATCCATCGGGGCTTGCCTGTATCTGTCTTGCACGGACTGCCACGCCATCGCCTTTGCCTCATCTTCGGTTACGTCAATTTCCTGATCGACCAGGTCATTATATTCCCTGGCCAACTCCGCGTCCAGCGGCGTGGCGCGGACCTTTGAGGCATGGGGCCGGGGTTCTCCGGGCAGCGCTGACGATCCTTGCAATTGGGCAGCAAACCTGCTTACTTTGCCTGAACTTTTATGACTTTGGACCAAACCTTTGAGGAAATCAAAACGTGCGCCAGCCAGATGGATACGCGCTATGGCAACACTGTCTTTGACGAGTGGGCCATTGTCTCACTTGTGGAAAATAAAGCCCGTGTGCTCGCCTATATTGGACCGCGTAACGACGAGTTTCTAAAAAATTTCGTGAAGGACCTGGGGACCCTGAGGGCGGAATTGCACGCTGAAAAATACAGTGTCGGCGATTTTGAGTTTAACCGGCATGGCGTGGGGACCGGGCATGAAGTTTTTATGGTCCTCGGCCAGGGCCTTTACCTTATCTGCAACAATACGCGCGAGAGCATGGACTCGATTGCTAAAAACCCGCGCTGGCTCAACGCGCAAATCTCTTTCGCGGAACTGGGCGATCGGATCCGCTCCAGTCCTTTGAATGTTTCCGGGGACAACACGAAGTTTCTTAAAAAATCCCCGTGATTCTCAGGGGCGGGTGCCCAAACGGCATTTGAACAGGAAACAGAGTAGAGGGAGAATTGCATTTTTAAGCCACAGATGAACACAGATGGGCACAGATTTTTAAACCACGCAGATTCCTTGCCGCGCTGAAAGCGCAACTCAATGGTAGGGCGGTGCTGCATGCCAGTGAATGCAGGTGGCGCTGCCACTGCTACCACCGCCGCCCTAATCAAACCCAAGGCAGCCGACGCACCGGGCCCGATTTCCCGCTGACAATGCGCGCTTGCGTCTTGGAGTGCGGTGGCTGTGACACCGCTTTGGGCGAATTGTATAAACTTAAACGACAATTTAGTCAGGAAAAAGTCGTCGAGAACTGTAGCATCACCAATCGGGAAATTTTCGCAGCGACCGGGAAAAAATCCGGCGGAACGGTTTCTGTATAGGTGACTGTATTTCAATGCTTTACAAGGCGTTTGTTTTGCGGTTTTTGAACGGATCATGCATTTTGCATGCGACAGTTCGAAAAACGAGGCGCGGAATATTTGTTCTAAATTTTTGATTCTGAGTTCTGTCAAGTAATTGGTGAATTCGGATATACTCGGCACTGACCGGGGAGCCGCAGATGAACACGGATCACCGAAAACAATCTCAGGCGACGCTCGCCACGAACGCCACGGGTTAGAACAGGAAACAGAGTCGACGGAGAATTGCATTTTTAAGCCACAGATAAACACAGATCGACACAGATGCGGAGGAAACGAACGATTTGGACAGAATTAACAAAATGAACTGAATTTTTGACGGCCATTAAACAGAATACGAAGCACTACATTTCAAGTAGCCACGATGCGATCCGTCCATGACGCACGGCAGATTGCGCTACCACTCGTAAATCGTAAATTGTAAATCGTAAGTTCTTCCACTACCATTTGGCCATAAAATGGAGGGACGTTCAACCGGAAGATTTGACACTTTTTGACACCCTCCTTCGCCCCAAGGGGCTACGGAGGGCAGGCCCTCCTACTACCACTTGGCTACGGAGGGCAGCGCCCTCCTGGACCTTGGGGCTTATAATGGCCGGGATTTAGTCGGCATTTGAACAGAGAAAACGGAGGATTTAACCGCAAAGTCCGTAAAGAAGGCAGGCTCTGCGTTGAAGCGTTGAAAGATCTATTTGGGCGGCGAGGCACCACCGCCCTACCATATTTCGATGCGTTGCGTGAGATCGTCTTCGGCAAGGGATTTGGATTGCCCTTGCAGGGCGCGGGGCCATTCCACCTCGTTTCCGTGGGCGATGGCAGCGGTCGTAGCACGCCTTCACTCGCGATCGCCCACGGCTACGATGGAGCTGCGCTTTCAGCGCGGCAATCGGTTCTGCGTCTCTACCAGAAATCTGCGCCTATCAGTGTGCATCTGTGGCTAAAAATTCTTTGCGTCTTTTGCGATCTATGCGGTTAAATTTTCCGGTTTTCTCCCCGGTATCCCACGGCTGAAAAGCAGCCTTCTCGTTTACACCCCCCCTCCAAATTTCGAAAATCTCAAATCCCCAATAAACACGGCCACTTTAGCGCTATTACGATCCGTTTTCACGCCCGTTTACACGTTTACTTTACTACACAAATCAATTGTGCCGAAGGGCGGCGGAACCGAATTTATTTAGACAGGATTTACAGAATCGTCAGAATGCAAGGTCCGCAAAGGAGGCATGCTCTGCGGTGAAGCGTTGGAGCGTTGGAGCGTTGGAGCGTAGTGAAGTTAGAGCCTCGTCACCTCGGCGCCTACGGGAGATCAAGGGTTGTTCCGCCCGGGCCTACCCCAGGAGCCCTTTCCACAGGAAAAATCCGTAACCGGCCACAAGAACCCAGCCAAAGAATCTGGGCAATTGTCCAAACAGGGCGACGAACAGGAAGTGCAGGAGGGTTGAAACCACCAGAATCCACATGCCGACGTAAAAGAATGCCGGCATGGCCATCGAGTGAAACATCGTAAAGATCCCGAGCGCCAGGGGAATGGAAACGTGGCAGTCGCCGACCTGTGAGGCATAGACAGTTTCCGGCTGGCCGCGCCAGCCGTAATAGAATGCCATGACCGCGTTGGGCAGGGCCATTAGCCATCCAGTCAGCCAGCCGAGGTATCGCGCGCTAATGAAGCCAACGTGCCGGTTCTGGATCCAAACGACGAGCCAATCGGTGCTGACGTAGATGCCGTAGGCGCAAACTCCGAGCAAAATTAAATCGAGCGGCAGCATCCAGCCGGGAGATTTGCCCTGGCGCACGTTTGTTTTCAGGACTTCAACCACATGGAAGCATTGCCAGAACAGGAAAAGTCCGATGAGAATCAGGCTGTCGTTTTGATCAAGACGGCCTTTGCGTCCGAGCGCCCACACCGCGCCGGTAAAAAACAATACGGCCGCTAAAGTGAGCAGCAGCGAAAGCCGGTTTAATTCGTGGGTTTTGCCGGAGGCCTTTGACTTTTTTCCCTCGGAATTCTTTTTCTTCGACGGCAGAATCCGGATACCCCAAATGATGGTGGGCAGCCCGAGGACCAGCGTCATGTCGGTGACGTTATTGACGAGCGAATTGGTCATCACATCCGCGCCGCTGCCGCCGTCACGTCCAAGAATGTACGCAAAGATCAGGTTACCCAGCCCGGAACAATACGGCATGATGAGCGTGCCCAGGGCCGTGTTTTCGAAGCCTTGCGCGCTCATGGCTTCCAGCCGCCAGAGCATCCCGAACGAGGTCACCAGGAACAGCGCCAAAAATAACCACGGCGCCCAGATGCCTTTGGCTTCGATCCAGTGAATGAAGGGATTGGCCACGGACAGGAGTTTATTAAAAAACTGCGTTCAAGCGAGATTTTCGATTCAGATTCCTTGTGCCCGCCAATTAATGAAATTGCTTCCGTAATGCTTCGGCAATGTCCATGAACGCTTTGCCGGCCGGATGATTGGGAGCGGAAACAACAATTGGCATTCCAGCGTCTCCGCCTTCGCGGATTTCGGTAAAAATGGGGACTTCGCCTAAAAAAGGAACGTGTTGCCGGGCGGCTTCCTGTTTGCCGCCGCCGTGGCCGAATATTTCAATTCGCTCCCCCCTGGGCGCGGTGAAGTAACTCATGTTTTCGACAATGCCCAGGATGGGCACGTTGACTTTTTGGAACATGGCGATGCC
>DASYZW010000322.1:0-1520 GCA_035945915.1 Verrucomicrobiia bacterium
AAGCCAAGTTCCGCCGCAAAACACGCAAGCCCCAGGCCCAATGCCCAAGGCAGCACAGCCGGCTCTTTCGAATGGCGTTGAAACAGTACAAAAATGGCCGGAACCAACAACGCCAGCGACAGCGTCGCATAAATTAAACCAGTTCCCGGCAATGCCATCAATTGATGATGCCAGGTAAATTCGCCCTCCCAAAATGTCCTGAATTGGCCGGATAAATAAATCCAGAAACCGCCCGGCGTAAAAATTGGATGGTGCCACCATTGTCCGAAAGGTTTGAGCGTCCAGCCAAGGAAGCGGGTCTTCAAATTCGAGCCCGTCAGGCTGCCAAAACGGGTCTGACACCACATCATCCACAAGAGAATGGGCGGTAGCGCGGCGCAGACAAATGCGCCCGGGCCCGGCCACAGCGCCCTGCCTTTTCCGTTTCGCGCAAGTCGCGCCGCCCGGATCAGCATTGCGGTCGCCGCGACTGCCAGCAACGGAACATTGTTTAATTTGGCGAGGTACGTTCCGGCGAACGCCAACCCCATTCCCGCGCCAGTTGCCGGTGAAGGAATTTCAGAAGTGAGCCACTTTAAAAGAAGCAGGAACGTTATCCCGAAACAAAGAGCCGATAGCATGTCGTTTCCGAGGGAGTAAAACGCCGTTTGCGGCATGAACGCCACGAGCGCCGGCGCCGCCAGCCGTGCAAACAGGTTGTCCGGAAACACATTTCGTGCCGCGACATAGGCAAGCCAGACCAACGCTGTAATCAGCGCAATATTCAAAAAACGCAGCCAGTAAACGAGACGCCCGCCATGAAAGCCAATCCCGCTGCCCAAATTCCACCATAAACCGGAAAGCGCGTAATAGAGCGGCGCCTGGGATACTTCATAGTTTTCCTGGGCCTGCCAGATTCGGCTTCTGGCGGCAAGGTCTTGCGCGGATTTATCGGGCGGCAACGTCCATGCCGGCGCTGGAAACCGCCCGTCCGGATATTGGTCCGGACGCCCGAAATACTCATGACAATTCATCAGCGCCAGATAGCCCGCCGAATCGGTGGAAATCAGTTCAAGTTTGCGCGGCACCTCGCCATGGGAATATTTCAGTATGAGATCGAAATGAAAGGCTTCATCCACGTTGTTAAAAAAAGGGAAAGCCGCCGAAAGGACGAACACATGGATCGCCGCCGCCACGGATAAGAGCCAAATGCAATCCCGTTCTTTGAATGGTTTCCCATTCGCGTTCATCGCGCGGAGGCCGCCTTGGATGCCTGGCAGATTTCTTGATAAAATTTTCCTACGCGCGTCGTGCGACGGGTCAACCGCCCGTCAGCGAAATCCACCGAAAACAGCCCGAACTTTTTTGCGTAGCCAAACTGCCATTCGAAATTGTCCAGCAACGACCAATAAAAGAAACCGCGCACGTCCACGCCGTCATTCATTGCGGCATGCAGTTCGCGCAAATGCGCGGTCAAATCCCGGATTCGGAAATCCTCATCGTTTGAGGCCGAACCGTGTTCGGTGATATAGATCGGCAGG
>DASYZW010000323.1:0-2744 GCA_035945915.1 Verrucomicrobiia bacterium
TCGTTCCGGATACGTCGAATGCTCGCGTTTGATCGTTTCAAAGTCCTTGCCAAAATGCCAGAACGGTTTTCCCTGGCGAACCGGCGTTTCGTTGCAAAGTTTGTAAATGCCAAGGGCCAGCTCGTCGTCGAAGGGAACCACTTTGACGGTCACGCCGCGCTTGGCGGAACGGCGGACATTCTTTCTGGTTTCCTGCGGCAATTTTTCCCACCACTCCTGGAAAGTGGTGATCGGAACGGCGGCGTAATTGTCCCAGTCGGTGTGGAAATTATACGGGAGCGGCACATCGGGCGGCCGTTGAAAAAAAGTGAAAAAGTCCGCCCCTAAATTGCTTTGCTTTAGCGCGCGCAGGAACGTTGCGGGGTCCCTCACAAGCTCGCCTTCGATAAAATCCTGGTCCCGGATCGCGGCCCGTTTAAGCCATTTGCCGGTAACAACAACCGTTCTTCCATCAATAGTAGTCGATGGAACGAATGTCGTTTTGCCTCGGACGCGAATCTCAGCGAAACCGTCGGGGATCGAGATGGAATTTGCGGACATAAATTCACGCCGCGATGGCGCCGGCGAAGTGATTGTTTTGTTGCGAGCGGATGCCCCGCAACCATTGTTCAAACATGACAAGGCTGAAAAGCAGCTTGTGGTTGTCCTGGCGTCGCGCGCGATGCTGCTGCAAAAGATCCCGCACCGGCTCCGGCCGTAATTGCTCATACATGAGCGAGTCCTTGTCCAGCAGCATATCTGAAAAGGCGCTTCGGGCCCGCGCGTCAAACCAGTCATCCACTACATTCACTGCGAATCCGCGTTTCTTGCGGAACAGGATGGAGGTGGGAAGCATTTTAAGACAAATACGGCGATGCAGCCATTTACGGATCCCGTAACGGATTTTCTGGTTGGCTCCGAGGCGTTGTACATATTCAACGATTGGTCGATCCAGGTAAGGCACGCGCGCCTCCAGGTTGTGAGCCATCGAAAGTTTGTCGGCATACATCAACAGCTCATCCGGCAGGGAGGAACGAATTTCCAGGAGTTGGAATCCTCCCAATTCATCGGTCCTTTCCATCTGCGGCAATAGCGGGTCCAAATAATGGGATAATTCACTATCGCCGTTTGGGCAGATTTCTGGTCTAAAAAGGCCGGCGACAGTTTGCTCCGGGTGCAGGGAAAAGATGCTTTCATAGCGCGCCACCCGGTCTTCAATGGCGAGCGATTGGACGCCGCGCTTTAATGTTTCATTTCGCGGCAACCGCAATATCGTGGAACCCAGCCGTGAACGCAGCGGGCGTGGCAAGCGCCGCCAAAAATTCCCGTAATGCACACCCAGATGCCGGTTATAACCTCCAAAGAGCTCGTCAGGTCCCTGGCCGATAAGCGCCACCTTGACGTCTTCGCGCGCCCGTTTGCAAACAAAATACATCGGCACGATGGACGAGCTGGCAACGGGTTCCTCCAGATACTCAACAATTTTAGGAAGCGATCGTTCGAATTCGTTTTGGTCCAATTTGACCGCCACATGGCGGGCTGACAGTTTTAAGGCGGTAAGTGAGGCGGTTTGCAATTCGTCGTCCGCAAAATTCTTTCCATAACCTGCGGTGTAGGCGGGCCAGTGACGGCCGTGTTCATTCATCAGGGCCAGCAGCAGCGCCGAATCCAATCCGCCGGAGAGTAGAATTCCGACTGGCACGTCCGCGCACAAGTGCCGCCGCACAGAGCGCCGGTAAAGATCCAGGAGTTCCTCCGCTGCTTCAGAATCCTTCTTTGTGTCCGGAAAAGGCGACGGAGTGAAATCGTACCATCGTTGCTCGCGACAGGCGCCGTTCTCCGCTATTAGCATCGTTCCGGCGGCCAATTTTTTAATGCCTTCAAAAATTGTCAGCGGTGAAGGCGTATAGCGGAAGCGCAAAAACAGGGAGACCGCCGCCGGCGAGATTTTTGGCTTCGAATCGCCTGCCGCAAGGACAGGACGGATTTCCGAGCCGAAACTGAGCTGCCCGTTCTCAATCCGGTAATAAATCAATTTAATTCCCATGGCGTCGCGCGCGACGACGAGGCGTCTCCGCTTGACGTCCCAAATGGCGATGCCGAACATCCCGTTAAGACGGTTGAACACTTCAGTTCCCCATTGCTTATACCCATGGACGATCACTTCCGTATCAGAGCGCGTTCGGAATTTATGTCCGCGGGATTCAAGGTCTCTGCGCAATTCCCGGAAATTATAAATTTCACCGTTAAAGACGACCTGGACGGTGCCTTCGGCGTCGGACATCGGCTGGTGTCCGCCGCTCAGGTCAATGATCGAAAGCCGCCGGAAACCGAGGCCTACCGGTCCGTCAATGAAGTCGCCTTCATCATCCGGTCCCCGATGAAGCATCGAGCGTGACATCCGGCGAATCGTTTCCGGATTCACCGGTTCGGAAGTGGAAAAATTAAGCTGCCCGCAGATCCCGCACATAAGATTTGGAGTCGAAGTTTTCATAAATATGAGTGTCCGCCGCCTGCGCTTCATGTAGATAAAAAGCGAGGCTCCGGAACATTTGCGATTGTCCCCAACGATGCATTGGCACGTTATCCCAACCAAACATCAGCCGCCGGGATTTAAATGAACCATCGGGTTTGACCCAATCGTTCAAGACCCCCGCGGTGACCCTTTCCAGAGTTATTTCGAGTTGCGGAAAATACTTTCTTAATAACAGGCAGAGATTGATGCACTCGGCGATGTCATAGAGTTCGTGGCGATAGATGGTCAG
>DASYZW010000324.1:0-4667 GCA_035945915.1 Verrucomicrobiia bacterium
AAACCCATTACTTATGATGGAATCTGCTGGTAGAATCCTGATGCTGGTGGAGAACCACTACCCGCAGGATGTTCGAGTCCGTAATGAGGCCACGCTACTGGCTTCACACGGCTATGACGTCAGTGTCATTTGCGTGGCGAAGGCAGGTCAGCCGCGAACCGAGACGATCGGCGGCGTTCGAGTTTATCGCGTGCCCCGGATAGAGCTGTTCAACAAGACCTCGGCTGACGACAGAGGCTTCGTGGGACGTGTTGCGTTGCGCTTCAAGTCGTTCCTCGGTTACCTGGTCGAGTATTTCTATTTTACCAGCGCGTGCTTCTTCGTGGGCGCATGTATTTTTGTCCGTCGCGGTTTCGACGTGATTCACTCTCACAACCCTCCCGACACGCTTTTCCTCGTGGGGCTTCCATTCAAACTTTTTGGGGTAAAGTACGTCTTCGATCATCACGACCTCTGTCCGGAGCTCTATATGTCGCGTTACGGGGCCGGGGAGGGGATATTTACGCGGTTATTGCGCATCCCTGAATGGTGCAGCCTAAAATTGGCGACGGTCACGATCGCCACAAATGAGTCCTACAAACAGGTCCAGATCACCCGGGGAAAGAGAAAGCCGGAAACCATATTTATCGTTCGCAATGGACCTGACAGGCTGCGTATGACCCAGGCTGAACCCAGTCTGCGGCTGCGGGCGAAGAACAAGTGTATTCTGGCCTATATTGGTTGCCTGAATCCTCAGGACGGCTTGGATTACCTGCTTCGCTCACTGCACAAACTGCGTTATAGCCTGAATCGGGACGATTTTTATTGTGTCATCATGGGAACGGGAGATTCGCTTGAAGACTTGCGAACTCTTTCTGCGGATTTAAAGCTCGAGGAGTATGTCGAACTGCCCGGGTTTGTGTCGGAAGAAGACCTGCGTGCCAATCTGGCTGCGGCGGATATTTGCGTGGACCCTGATCCGTCCAGCCCGTTAAACGATGTCTCCACGTGGATTAAAGTCATGGAGTATATGGCCTATGCCAAGCCCATTGTCACTTTTGACTTAAAGGAAACAAGGTTCTCCGCGCAATCGGCCGCAATCTATGTTCCGCCCAACGACGAATTGGCATTTGCCCGGGGGATCAGCAAACTTATGGACTCCCCCGCCATGCGTAAGGAATTGGGCGATTTTGGACGTAAACGAGTGGAAACCGATCTTCAATGGTCTGTGGTGAGCAGGAAATTATTGGAGGCCTATGGATTCCTTTTTCCTGCGCGTGAACCCGATGTCGCAAAGGAACAGAATCCGCGAAGTATTGCCTAAACTCGATGGGTGGGCATGGGTCCGCGAAGTCGTTGACTGGCTGTTCGTCGGGCGCGTTACGCTCGATTGAATGGTGAGAGGCCACTGGATTAGAGCCACTTTTTAGTTCAAAAGCAATGGGCTTACACCTTCCTCCTGCTGTTGCGACCTGGTTGACGCTAGGCTTGATGGGATTCCTGTTTTATCGGGACGTCCGCCGGAAGCGTCCTGTCTCAAATGCTCTTTGGATCCCGCTAATATGGCTATTGATAATTACAACTAGAGGGGCCTCGCAATGGCTTGAAATCTTCGGCGTTCAAATGGGGCCGGTTAACGTGGAGGACGGAAGTCCCCTTGATGCCATTGTTTTCGAAATATTGATTTTGGCAGGCCTCTATGTTCTTTACCGGCGGCGGGTCAGCCTTGCGGAAATCGTCCGTAACAATCGATGGATGGCGATTTTCATGGTCTATTGCTTCCTTGCTGTTTTTTGGTCCGATTTTCCACTTGTGGCGTTAAAGCGATGGGTAAAGGACTTGGGGCTCCCGATCATGGTTTTGGTGATTCTGACAGAGGAGAATTTTGACGAAGCCCTGACCTGCATAATGATGCGCCTTGCCTATGTCATTTTGCCGGTATCCGCTCTCTTTATAAAGTATTTTCCCTACCTTGGCCGGAGTTTTGACTCGTGGACCGGAGCGTCGGCAAACACTGGCATCACCGTCAACAAGAATACGCTGGGCCTGGATCTTTTTATTCTGGGCGTCTTTCTTTTGCGGTATTTTCTGAAGGTCTGGCGTCAGGAAAAGTGCAAAGAGCGCCGAAATGAATTGATTCAGATCGCATTTCTCGCGTATGGAATCGGATGGCTATTCCATATGGCCCAAAGTTCAACGTCTTTGGTTTCATTCCTGATTGCTTCGACCTTAATATTATTTCTCAATTCTCCTCGGGTTAATCCCCGCTATATTGGGACTTATCTTCTAGCTGCGGCAATTATAGGCGTTGTGGCCGAAGACGTATTTGGGATCTACAGCGGTATGGTTCAGCTTTTGGGGAAGAGCCCGACACTCTCTGGCCGGACTGTGATCTGGCAATACTTGATGCAGGTCAAAATCGACCCGATTTTGGGCTCCGGTTATGAGAGCTTCTGGCTGGGTGAGCACATAAAGCAAAGCTTTTGGCCGGGATGGGCGTTTGTTCCAAACGAAGCGCACAATGCCTACCTTGATACCTATTTGAACCTGGGGTTGGCGGGGCTGTTTCTTTTGCTTGGGTGGTTCTTGGTGATATATCTGAAGGCGCGTCGGGACCTGATTGCGGGACAAAATTGGGGCCGGTTTCGCATGGCTTTTTTGCTGGCTTCGTTGTTTTACGGCTGGACGGAAGCGGCTTTTCGCTCGTTAGACCCGGTTTATTTCGTGATTTTTCTCATTGCTGTGGATTACCCCAGAGCCGAATTGGCCACGTCCGTAGAGTGTGCCGAGACAGAGCCGCAGGGGCCGGAAATGATGTTGGCGGTCGCAAAAGCGAGTCATTCATTGGCAAACAATCAAACAGGGGTTGTCATGAATTTAGACGTTGCAGATTGCAAATGCAACTGCGACGGCTAAAAGTTGGGTCGTATATTCAATGGACAAAACTATTTGCGAGATAATGCCTTGAAGCTGACCATTATCCCCTTTCATTTTGGCATGGCCTCTGCTAAATAACGACATTGTCGTATATAAGCAGCGGCGTCCATGATTTCTTCACAAACAGCGATCCTTCCTAATTCCGCAAACCGTCCGATCGGTAACGGCGTGATCCGTTTTTTGCGCGTTCTGTCGGTTTTTCTCATTTTGGGCTTTTCCGACAGCCTGAAGGCCGCAGTAATGGTAACAAACGTAAACAGCCTCGCCGAGAGCACCGTTCAGGCGGCTATCAATTCGGCTGTACCGGGCGAGGTTGTTCAGCTTCCTGCTGGAACTGCCACCTGGACAAGCGTTTTGCTCATAACCAATAATATTTCCTTAGTAGGGGCGGGGAGTGCGAAGACGATTATTATCGACGAAATTCCCAGTTCGAGTTTCAACGACCTGATTGAGTGGGAGACGGTTTCCAATTACACCGAATGCGAGTTGAGCGGATTTCAATTTCAGGACGGCACGAGCCAGGGCATACATCATCCCGATTACAAGCCCGAAGTCCAATTTAATGGGTTTTGCCCGGTGTGCCGGGTGACGGGCTGTCTATTTGAGAATTTGTCCGATGTTGGAGTTTGTTTCTTCGATGGAACATATGGCTGTATTGATCATTGCCTGTTTCCTACTACAAACTTCGCAAACCAGGTCCTGTGTTACAACGGAGCGCTTGGCGGATTTTCGGCGGCTGATGGTGAGAACGAGTACGGCGATATATCTTACGCGACACCGGTGACTTACGGCACGACCAATTGGTGGATTTATATAGAAGATTGCGGGTTCTCATATAACGGACCAAATTATTGGAGCGCTGTAAATGATGCTCGCGCTGGCACACGCGTGGTTTTCCGATACAACTCGGTTACTAACATGATTTTTCAATTTCACGGCACCGAAACAAGCGGACGAATCAGGGGGGGCAGAGCTTGCGAAATTTATGATAATTTCTTTATTAACAACGCGGTTGGATATACCAACCAAGGCAACCCTCTCGGCTTCCGAAGCGGTACCGGCGTCATTTACAGCAACATTTTCGTTGGATGGAGCACGATCATAGGGCTCAGTCAGTTTCGCGCTACTCAGGCATTGGTTCCCTACGGCGGGGCAAATGGTCTTGATCCCTGGGATTCCAATGGAGGGTTGATGGCTACCGGCAAATTTACCGGGCCGAGCGGACAACAATGGCTGACGGACTCGAGCGCCAACTGGGCAATTGGCCAATGGGTAGGAGGATGGCCTGGGAGCGGAAACACAAATTGGTCATTTGAGCTGATAGATGTGACGCAAGGTGGAACCAATTATCATGAGAGCCAGAATCTCGTCAATTTTTCAATTATTGAATCAAATGGTGTCCATGATATTTATTACCCGCCGAATCACCTTGGCGGGATAATTACCTGGAATAACGGCGATACCTACGCCATTTATAAATGTTACGGACAGCTTGATCAGCCGGGGCGAGGACTGTCTGATTTAATCGGTGATAACGCGCCTAGCAGCGGCCAGCCGTACGATACTGTGACTGGCGCCACCAATTGGCCGAACCAAGCAATTGAGCCGTGGTATCAGTGGAATAACACAAACAATTGGGCTAGCGCGGGGTTTGCTCCAAACATAGGGTATTTCCCATGGGGGTATTTTTATCCAACTATCATGGCCGGGAGAGACTATTTCGATTACACCGTCAAGCCCGGGTATACGCC
>DASYZW010000325.1:0-2371 GCA_035945915.1 Verrucomicrobiia bacterium
CCTCGTAGCGGCGGCCGTGGCGGTGCTCGTTTATTTTGGCCTGAATTATTTCGTCGCCACCATGACGAGCGAAAGCACGGACGACGCGTTTATCGCCGGCCATGTCGTTGCGATTGCGCCGCGGATTTCAGGCCAGGTCTCGGCGGTCCACGTGCTGGACAATGAATTCGTCCGGTCAAACCAATTGCTCGTCGAATTGGATGCGTCCGATTACGAGTCCACGCTGGGACAAAGACAAGCCGCGCGCGACTCGTCCCAATCCAATTTGAAGGCGGCCATCGCCGGATACAACCTGATGAAGGTGAAAGTCAAAACGGCCGAGGCGGACGCGGCCGAGTCAAAGGCGGACGCCCAGGCATCGGCGGCGACCGCCGCGCGGGCCCAGGAAGATTTTGACCGGGCGAAAAAGTTGGTGAAGGAAAATACCATTTCGGCGCAGGAATTCGATCAATTCAAGGCATCCGCGGATGAAGCGCAGGCCAATTTGAGGTCCGCGAACGCGAAGGCGGCGTCCGATGAATCCAAAGTGAATGAGGCGCAGGCGCAGCTTGCCGCGGCCAAGGCGGAGGCGGACGCCGTTTTGTCGCAGGTCAACGAATCAAAAACGGAAGTGGATTCGGCGCAATTGAATGTTTCCTACACGAAGATTTACGCGCCGTGCGATGGACGGGTGACGCGCAAGCAGGTTGAGGCCGGCGATTATTTGCAGGCTGGACAAACCATTTTCTCGATCGTGCCGCAGGACGTCTGGGTAGTCGCCAATTTCAAGGAGTCGCAACTGCGCGACATGCAGCCGAAGCAATCGGTGCTGGTGAGCATTGACGCAGTGGGCGGCCGGGCGTTTCGGGCGCACGTGGACAGCGTGCAGGCGGGCAGCGGCGCGGTGTTCAGCCTGTTGCCGCCGGAAAACGCCGTGGGCAATTACGTAAAAGTGGTGCAACGGGTGCCGGTAAAAATTGTCTTCGACGAGCCGCTTCCGGCCGGCAAGACGATTGGTCCCGGGCTCTCCGTCGTGCCCACGGTCATGACCTCCGCTTTCAAGGCATCGAAAATCCTGATCGCCCTGGTAGCCGTTATCGTGGCGATTGCGGCGGCAATTGGATTTAAAGCGGCGACGAAGAAATGAATTCTTTAATCGAAAAGGGCGCGAGTGTCCTAGGCTCCGTGCAATACTCGGATGACCTGGATCCCCTCCGGCACCGGGCGATGGAAGATGACATAATTGCCCAGTGGAAAACTGCGAAGTTGGCTCGCAATGTCCGGTCGTTTTCGGCCGAGTTTCGGCATGCGGGCCAGCATTGCGCAGGCGCCGCCGATTTTATCAAGCCAGCGGCCGGCGGCGCTCGGGTTTTCCTGGGCGATGTGGAGTGCGATTTCGACGAGGTCGAGCTGGGCCCGACTGGTTCGCAGAATAACGGGCATCAGCCGCCTTTTTTATTTGAATGGCTTCGCACTTTCTCTTTGGTGCCCGGAATATCCAACGGCGCAAGTTCTCCGCGGTCGGCCTGTTCAATCCCAACACCGAATGTTTTTCAATTGGAAAAGCAGCAAGATTGACCTTCAAGGATGGGGGACAAATGACAAAAGGTTTTCGCAAACCTGCATCTCAAATTGTAAATAGAAATGACCCAGGAATGGCATCCAAGGCATAATCCCTGGCTGATCGCCGTCGGGGTGATGCTGGCGACGTTCATGGAGGTGCTGGACACGTCCATCGCCAACATTGCCCTGCCGCACATTGCCGGGAGCATGTCGGCCACCCCGGATGAGGCGACGTGGGTGCTGACAAGCTACCTGGTTTCCAACGCGATCATCCTGCCGATGACCGGATGGCTGTCGAATTATTTCGGGCGCAAACGGCTGCTGATTATGTGCATCGGCATTTTCACGGCCACGTCGGCGTTGTGCGGCGCGGCGCCGACGCTGACGACGCTGGTCATTGCGCGGATTTTGCAGGGGGTGGGCGGAGGCGCGATGGTGCCGATCGCGCAGGCGGTGCTGCTGGAGAGTTTTCCGCCGCAGAAGCGAGGCGTGGCGATGGCGGCGTTCGCGCAGGGCGTGGTTGTGGCGCCAATCCTGGGGCCGACGCTGGGCGGCTGGATCACAGACAATTATTCGTGGCGCTGGATTTTCTACGTGAACCTGCCGTTTGGAGTTCTGGCCGCGTTTATGGCGCAATGGCTGGTCGAAGATCCGCCGTACATCAAACGGAACAAGCACGCGAAGATTGATTTCATCGGTTTCGGCGTTTTGTGCATCTGGCTGGCCGCGCTGCAGATCACCCTCGATAAAGGCCAGGAAGCCGACTGGCTGGGAGCGGTTTGGATCCGGTGGATGCTCATTATTTCGGTCCTGGCCTTCGTTGCGTTCA
>DASYZW010000326.1:0-2361 GCA_035945915.1 Verrucomicrobiia bacterium
GGCCCAGAGTTGAATGTCGTTCAGGGAAATGGCCTGGGCGCGCGAAAAAACCAACATTGCAACCAGGGCCAGGGATATTATCGAAGATGGAATGCGGAGGATGGAAAATAGACAGCCAGGGAATTTCTCCCGGTTTTCGGATTTTCCAGGTTTGTTGTTTTTCAATTTATTCATGCTGCTGATCTTTCATTCGCCGCGGGAAAAAATGCCCGCAGGCGGGTTGTTGTTGAGAGACCAGAGTGGGATTTGGGGATAAAAAAGCCTCCAAACCCCGCAGAACGGAGAATGAAGGCATTCACAAAACCCAATTGAAAACAGTTCAATCGGCTGGCCTCATCCTTCTCTTTGCGGAGAAGTGCCCCGAATCGTTCGAGGCGGACGAGCGCAAATCAAACCGGTATCCTGACTTGGGCTTCAAACCTCATTCCGCCTTCCCGCGATGGTGAAATCGCAGTGGCATTGGAATTTGTAGCCGTCACAGTGGCGCAACCGTCCCGGATTCACACCGGGTTCCCTGACATTTGACTGCAACAATGGCGGAATTTTTCCGCCGTTTTCAAAGAACAATTCCTATTTACACTTATTATCAGCGATTTCAAGAAAAAATTGAACGTGCCGTTCGGCCAAACGCAGCCGGTTACCCGTGAGGGTGATTTGTTGAGTTGTAACCAGTATTGGTGACTCGCGTGGGACGGGGGATCTGATACATTCTAATCATTGTTGATGCGGCAGTTGTTCGGTGTTGTGTGTGTGTTGCGCCGTAAACGGTTTGCAGTAGCGCAGTGAGCGCTTAGTTCTCATTGGGGAGCCGATGTAGTGTTCGGCTCCCCTTTTTATTTCTCCCAACCCCCTCGTTCGTATTTCACCCCGGCGGCGGCGCAGGTTCGGAAACCTTCGCATGGACGGCTTCGCGATTTGCTCGTGGAGAAAAAATTGTTTACACCGGGCTGGCTCTCTATGTAATTCTTTGAAGTCATTATGAAAACGCTTCCCTTTATCATCCCTGGAGCCCTCGGGCTGTTACTCGCACTTTCCTTAACCTCCTGCTCGACCAGCGGCAGTTCTAGTCCTCAGACGGCAGCGTCGGGCCAGCCGGCGCCTGAGGCAAACTCTTCGTCTGCCGGCGCTCCATCCGTTGCCGGGGCAACGCCGGTTTCGCTGGCGAATATTTTTAACATTGTTGGAATTGTTCCCGATAATTCGCAATTTACCGACAGCCTGGACGGCGACGGCAATGACTGTTCCTCGAATGTGATTCACGATTCGTGTTCCTGGAAAGGCGTGCCGTTTCAATTGGGTTCGGCCAGCAAAGGCGCAAACGTGGTGACCTGCAACGGCCAGACGATTCCATTGCCGGCGGGAAAATTTTCCAAATTGGAAATGCTGGCCACCGGGGTCAATGGCGCCCAGGCCTCGCAGAATTTCGTGATTACATATTCCGACCCAAGCCTGGACCAGACGAATACGCAAAGCGTGAGTGATTGGTACCAGCCGGATGGCAACACCGGCGAGGCGCAGGTCATTGACATGGATTATCGGGATCAATCCGACGGCTCACGCGATGATGAACCATTTTATATTTATGGCTACTCATTCGACCTGAAATCCGGCGGTACCGCAACCGGCCTGGTCCTGCCGTCGAATAACAATTTGAAAGTATTTGCGGTTACGCTCGTGCCCTAGCAGGCTGTTGAAAAGCTATAAGTATTGCTGTTTCGTCTGGAATGGGCCGCCGAGGAGGCGCGACGAAGGAGCAGGTCTTTCATGGACCTGTGACTGTCAGCGCCGGGCTGGCGGGCGGGCGGTTTGCGCCGCGGCAAATGGTCGGGCGGTCCTGCCGGGCACCAAAACCGGCTATCCGAATGCCGATGAAAACAGGATTGTTTATTGTTTCCTCTATGCCAGAATTTGTGGATGTATCCGTTTCGGTTCGTGTTTGGGTTGGGCCTGGTTCTGTGGGCGGCTGCCGGCTTGGCGGCGGATGATTCTATTCCCGTGATCCAGCGGGCGGTGGCCACAGATTCGCTGGATGTGGCGCGGGTATCCGCGGATTACCCGGTCGGTTTTGCGTTGTTGACGCATCCGCCCTATCAATACGTCTCGTATTATAACAGCCATCATCGGCTGACCGTGGCGCAGCGAAAATTGGGTGAACGCAAGTGGACTTTCATAAAACTGCCGGATGTCACCGGCTGGGACAGCCACAATTCCATAGCCCTTACCGCGGATAGCGATGGCTATCTGCATTTGTGCGCGGACATGCACGTGGCGCCGTTGAAATATTTCCGGAGCACGAAACCGTGGGATGCTTCCACATTCAAGCGCATTGACCACATGACTGGCGTGGATGAAGGGCGTTGC
>DASYZW010000327.1:0-4999 GCA_035945915.1 Verrucomicrobiia bacterium
GCGACCATTGCGTAAACACAAGAGTAAGTCGGCTCCAGCCTGGTTAGGCGGCATGGTTATATTGGAACTCAATAAACGGAAATGTCATGCGAAACCGGGCCAAAACCTCCGGGTGCCTCCTGAGCGACGACAGCGCCTGCTCTCGTGTCGGTTCAGGTTCGAAACGGCTATGACCGCGTACATATGCGATCCCAACCAGGGCATCCTTCTCAGATTCGCTCAAGTCGCAATGTGGGACAAACCCGATAACCCCAAAAATGTGGCTCAACAGCCCGTCAAAGGTGCAAAGATCAATCAAATATTTCGGTTGTGAATCGGTGCTGGCAAAAATATGGTCAGTCCAAGTCCGCAACTCTCGCTTGTTAATGGCTCCTGCAAAAAGACAAGCAACTACGAAACCGATTGTCGTCGAATTGTCTTTTGTGAGTGCGGGCAAATTCATGGTCTTGGCTTCTGCGTCCTAACGTCTCAATATAGGTTATCCGAAATTATTCAAGGTCAGTCCGCAGGCCCGGAGGAACAGCCCGCGGTAGCGGAACCGTAACCGCCCCGCCCGCACTGGCGGCAGTGATCGGTTGGCCGTCATGGTAGCTTCATAACGTTTGAAATGGGAATGATAACTCCTACTGTAGGTCGCCCCGCTCTCATAATCTCGCATTTGTTTATCCGTGTCCATCCATCAATAAAAGTAATCCCATCGCTTCTTATCACAACAACCGATAACGTTAATGTAACACCCTAAATAATTGGTATTCAACACTGTAACGTGGGCTGGCCAATTTGTAACGGGTCGTGTAACACACTAACTAATTGCAATTCAACAATGTAACGTTTGTAACGGGTCAAAACTTTACTCAATATCCTCATTATCCCCTTCCTCTTTCGATGAACACATTTCTGTGAATTCAGTCTATTGTGTCCAAAACCCGCGCTAACTTCCATCTCGTTTCTTCTCTTCCATTTGAGCGAATCAGGCGAACTCGTGCGAGCTTGCGCTTGCGTTGCCATCAAGGATAATCCTAAATCGCAATGAAACAACCGTTTAAGGTCCTCCTGGCCGCGATTGCGCTCGCGCTCGCCGTCGCGGCTTCCGCGCAAGCGCAGGTGATTAACTATGGCAATAATCCCGGCGCGGGCAAATTCTATGATATCCGCGGCTTTAAAATGTATTGCGAAGAATACGGGGCCGGCCCGCCCCTCCTCATGATCCATGGAAATGGCGGCAGCATCCGCGCCTTCTCCCACAACATTCCCTATTTCGCGGCCAAATACAAGGTCATCGCCGCCGACAGCCGCGCCCAGGGAAAATCCATCGACCCCGGTCCGGTGCTCACCTTCGAAATGATGGCGGACGACGACGCCGCGCTGCTGGACGCGCTCCACATCAAAGCCGCCTATGTGCTTGGCTGGAGCGACGGCGGCATCGTCGCGCTTGAATTGGCGATGCGCCATCCGGATAAAGTGATTAAGCTGGCCTCCACCGGCGCAAACATCCAGCCGGACGCCTCCGCCTTCGCGCCTGGCCTCTGGGACGGCTGGAAAAAGCGATTTGACGCCGATAAAAATAAAATCCGGACGACCGACGAAGAAAGAAACCGATGGAAGCTTTTTATGCTCGACTGGAACCAGCCCAACATTCCGTTCGACGCGCTTCACGCGATCGACTGCCCCTGTCTCATTATTTGCGGCGATCACGATTTAATCTCGATTGAGCATACCGTTAAAATCTTCCAAAATATTCCCAAAGCCGCGCTCTGGGTAGTGCCCTTTTCCGGCCATGCCACCCTGATCCAGCACGCCGACGAGTTCAACAAGACCGTCGACGAATTCTTCTCCCATCCAACTTCGCCAGGGGCCGTCAAATCTATGGCCGCCTCGAACAACAAACATTAGTGGTACGAGCCGCACTGAAAGCGCAATCCCCCATTTTAGCCGTTGGCATCGCTCACGGTACCCGTACCGCAGAATAATTTTTGCCCTTTGTAGGCAAAACCATTCCTTGTGACGCGCCCCAAATATTCCGCCCCTGATTGAAAAGTGCACAAGCACCGCTGCCACCGTCTCACCACGCCTTTGCCAACGGTAGCCGGAAGCATGAAGCTGAACCGAAATTTTAAGGCAGCAATTTACCCGATCAACAATTCAACCCATGCAGATTGCATGGGTTGAATAGCTCGCGCCAACAGATACCATAGCATTTTCACGAAAATCGAGATGGCATTTAAAAAGCTAAAACGCAGGCAGTGAGCGAGTATTGGCTGAGGCGTCAAAACGATTCAACCTATACTGTAATAAAGGGCACTCAGCCAACTCGCTTTCTTTTCAAAAACAAATTTTTATGAATAAAACACATGAGAAGTGGATTTACTTACAGTGCGCCAAATGGGGTCGGGTCACCTTTGGCAAGGAATCGTTAATGGCTATTCTGACTGCGACAGATCGCAATCTTTTGCGACAGCTCAAAACCTACTGCTCCAAAAGCAAATTGAAGATGCAAATTGACAGCACAAAGTCACTCTTCACTTTTCAAATCCGGAGGAATCAATTGAAGCCGGTGTGAGTGAACCGGAGCGCTACGAGCGAATAGAAGTGCCAAAAGTTGGTGCACGCATCAGGAGTTGAACCTGAAACCTTCTGATCCGTAGTCAGATGCTCTATCCAATTGAGCTATGCGTGCCCATTGAAAATGCTGGAGATTTCCAATCCGCTATTGAAGGCCGTGTGGTCAATCGGCACGATTGAGCGTTCAAACGATACCGGGACGGCTCTTGCAAATAGCATCGAAACAGTAAACATAATCATGGGTTACGGCAAGGGAAAAGTGAAGTCAAGTCGGACAACGTAATTTCATCCCGAAGAGCTTTTTAATGCAAAAGGGCAGGGGATGGAAATTGTGAACGCTTTGAGCGAGCATCTGCACTCCCTCGCAATTGCCGGATGCACAGTGATGGACACGGATTTTAAACCGCGGAATAGACGAAAGACGCGAACGATGGAATCAAATTGGCATACCGTCCGGCACAGCCCGTGTCATGGTCAACGCCGGGTTGGGTGATGGAATCTTTCAGCTATTTAAACAGCTTGGCTTTGCCGTCGGAGCCGACCGCGCGGATGATATCCTTAATGTCTTCCTTGAGTTTGTCCTTCGAAGCGCGGGCAATGCGCCAGACGTGGTGCTCGTGCTTCAGGGTTTGGCTGAATTCGTTGAAATAACGGATGTAATTCATGCGCAAGCCCTCGCCGAAATTGATTTTAGTCATGCCGGCTTTGACACATTTCGTAATGTCGGACAGAGAAATGCCGCACGTGCCGTGCTGGACGAGCGGAGGTTTGACGGCCTTGTGGACTTTGCTGATCAAATCAAAATCCAGGCCGTGTTGTTCCTTGAAAATGCCGTGGGTGCTGCCGTTGGCGATGGCCAGGACGTCCACGTCGACTTTTGAGGTGAATTCTTTGGCTTCGGCAACGCTGACTTTGGGCGCGCGCTTGTCCGAATCGTCGGAGCTTTTAATAATGTGGCCGATTTCGGCTTCGACACTGATGCCCAGGGGGCGGACGAGATCGATAATTTGCTGCGTGCCGCGGACGTTTTCTTCTAGCGGTTTATCGGCGTAATCGATCATGACGTGGGTGAACCCGGCGCGGACGGCGCGCGCGATGGATTGCGGGGTTTTGCCGTGGTCGAGCGCGATGCAAAGGGGGATTGTGGTGTCGGCGGCGAGGAATTTGATGACGGTACCGGCCCAGTCATAGCCGCGATATTCGAGATTTGGCTCGTATTCAGCGATGATGAGGGGCGATTGCAATTCCTCGGCGGCCTCGATGATGGCGCGGCCGACGTCGTAGCTGCCGCCGTTGTTGTTGAGGGCGGGTATGCCGAAACCTTTGGCGGCGGCAATGTCACACAATTGTTTTGCGTTAAGAAGCTTCATAATTTTCTGAACTGATTTTTGGGCTAAATGTTTTTTCGGGGGAAAGACCGAGGGCCTTTTCTTCGATGTTTTGACGTTCTTGCGTCAAAGTGTTCGCAACATCCTGGAAACTGCGGGACGGCCTGGGTGTCAGGAGGCTGACAATAAAATGGACGATAAATCCGGGGACGGCGAGGATCACGGCATTGTTCCAGAAAGCAGTAGCGAAGAACTCTTTTGCGATCAAGGTCAGGATCGGGGTGACGATCAAGGCCGCCATGGCGCCCTGCCAGGTGGCCCGCCGCCAGAAGCGGCCCATCAAAATGATGATTGCCAGTCCGCTCATGGTGATGGGAAGGAAACTCGTGACATAGCTGACAATGGTCCCGGCATGGAGCGCAACGGACGTGCAAAGAACAAACGCGCAGATGAGTAAAATCCGGGCGGCGAACAAGGGCCTTCGCGGGTATTTACCGCCGGTGACAAGGGGATAGATATGCCTCACAAAGAATGTGCTGATGGCCATGGCATTGCCATTGGCGCAGGAAAAAATGCCGGAAGCGGCGGCAATGACCACGAAGGCCGCCAGCCACGACGGAAGGACGTGAATGACGAGCCAAAGGAGTGCTTTATCGGAGTCAGAATCTTTTAACGTGGGATTCAACTGATGGGCGTACATGCCGGTAATGCCGATGAGCACTGCGAACGCGATGACGATGAGCCCGGCAAGAACCATGGACCAACGCGCCCCGCGCTCGGTTTCCGCGCCGAACATGCTCATTCGCCGGCCGGGATCAGCAATAACGCTCAGGACCAACGTCAGCATCATCCCGCTTACGACCCACTTGCCAAAGTGGGGATAGGAGTCCACGCCGAAAACCGAAAAATAAGTGGGCGGAACGCTTTGGCGCAATCCCGCGAGACCGCCGTTGTGGTGAAGCGCCATGACCGTGACACAAATGAATCCCGAAACCAGGATGAATGCCTGCACGAAGTCCGTGTAAACGACGCTTTTGAATCCGCCCGGGATGGCGATGCTCGCGATAATGATTCCGGTGATAATGACACTCGCTTCGTTGGACATTCCG
>DASYZW010000328.1:0-5087 GCA_035945915.1 Verrucomicrobiia bacterium
CTGCGCTCAAACCGGCCAAGCAGTTCTTCCCGTCGCACCGCCGCCGCCTGCCGGCGACCCAAGAGGGGTTTCATACTCATCGTCCCCATTTTTATCACGGTCCCGCCTCTCGCAACAGGAGGCGGCTAAATCACCGCTTACTCCTGTCCAGCAAAACCTGTTCTCAGACGCCCTTCTTGCCTGGATTCAGCTATGGTGGGCTCGTTTCCCGGAGGAAGTCCAAAAACCCGGCAAATTCCGAATAAAAACGCGCTTTTCGCCTCTAAACAGCCGTTCGTTTCCTGTTTCCCTACCGATGCTCAAAAAATGTGTCGCAGGGCGGAATCCGGGGTGAATCTCGCTGTTGCCGCTATTGCGAGATTTGGACGCGGTAAAAGCGCGCGGCGTTTGTGGCGGTGGTATCGGGAACAACGAGTGAATTGGTGGCCGGATTGTTGGCCGTGAAAATGGGCATCCAGTTCGTGGTCGGCAGATTGGTGGCCATTAGCACCGTGTAATTAAACTCGTTGGTCAGCCCGCTGAGCTGCATTTGGAAGGTATTGGACGATTGCAGCAGTCCTATCTGGGTCGACGTTGCCCCGGTGAGGGTCGTGGCCGGAAAAACGAATATGGAAAGCGGCTGGACCGTCACGTCTGAAGAACTGTCCTCCGCCAGGACGGAAAAATTAAAATTCCCGCCGTTCGTGCCGGTCCCGGTGGGCGTTCCGGCTAGTGTCCCATCAGAATAGAGGCTCAGTCCCGGCGGCAGGTTGGTGGACTGCGGGCCGTAGGCAGAAATGAGATATTGGCCCAGGTTGGCGCCGGATTTAATCCAGACAACGGAATTGTCCTGGTTGGTAAAACGAATTGTGGACGCGGCAATTGCGGAATTTCCAGACGTCGTGATGGAATGCAGGGCGCCGACGAGGACCGCGACCCGGTTTGATCCGGAACCCGACGTGTTCGTCACCATCATGCCGGGCGCGGCAAAGTAGCTTTGGCCTGTATAAAATCCCCTGCCATCGGCAGGCCACTCGCTAAGCGTGATCGTGGTGGAATAGGTTGACCCGCTTTGGGTCGTCGCCGCTGCCGTCCAGGGCGCGCCATGAATCAAGACGGTAGTGGTATTGGTGAGCGGGCCGGTCAAATTGATCGTCGCCGATAAATTTACAAACTCGGCGGCGCCCGGCGAAACCTGGTTGGTCGATCCCGAGCAGTTTGTGAAATACAAATTGTCATTATTATTACCAAAGCCAAAATAGGTTTCCAAATATCCCACCATCCTGGATTCCGAATAAATTGCGGTTCCCGGCGGATAAACGAAGTTGGTGCTGTCATACAACGGGCTCAGCGTGATCCCGTAGGCCGGGGCCCAATTCGTAATGCTTTCGCAACTGGTGGCCGCGAGGTTCGTCTCGTAGTATTGCCCGACGACGGCATCAGCCAGGTTCGTCGTCAGGATGGCAATCTCGCCGCAGATCTCGATGGTAAAATTCACACCGGTCAGATCGGAATCGGTCAACGTCACCGTCTGGTTGGGAGGGATATTGGTATAACCATTGTTTTCCAAACTGGACGCCGTGAGGCCCACGGTCCAGGCGCCGGGAGAAACGCTCAACGTATACGTGCCATCGCCTGCCGTAATGGCGTTGGCAGCCGCATATAACCCATTGGTGGCAAAAACCGAGACGCCGCCAATGGGATTGCCGTCATAATCCTGCACCGTCCCGCTGATCGTATAGGGAGCAGTGAGCACGCTGAAATTTTGTTGAATCGCCTCACCCGCCTGCAGGTTGGTCTGAATGAAACCGGGCCCAAAAACGTACGCGGGATTGGTCAGCCCGGGATTCCCCGGCCAAAGGATAAATAATTGCCACTGGTTGGTTTCGGCGGCAACGCCAACTACATATTTCCCGTGGCTGTCGGTCAGTCCAACGGATTGATGGCCCGCGCTATCGGCGGCATACAGATAGACGCCGGGCAGAGGCAGGGCTGAACCGTTTGAGACAGTTCCATAAAAGATCGCATTCGCCGGGGGGAGCGAATTGGTAACGCTGACGGTTTTGTTGCTTACGTTCAGCATCCGGTTGGTCTGCCAGGTTAAATAGCCCTGGAACGCCGCCGGGAACGGGTCCACTTGCGCTTCCCATAAGTTCGTCGTCACGGGGGCGTAGAAATTGCCGTTGGTATCGGTGAAATAAAACGACAGGAGATCGTTCGTGGAAACCATCATGCCCGAAATCCCCGCCAGACCATTCGAATTGGCGGAGTTGATAACTTTTCCGGTGATGCTTGTTGTGGCGGCGGTCAAACCCACGGACCCATTATTGGTCGATGCCGCATTGAAGGAAATGCCCTCCTGCGAGATGTCCTCCACAAAGTTGCTTTTGGCGGCGGCCATAAAATAATTTCCCGGCGGCGCGCGCAATGAAAATACCCCCAAACTGTTTGCCACGGTCCCGGCCCGGACAACGACGGACCCGCTGTTGGTGAGGCACAGCAGCACGATGGCGTTGGGAATATTCGTTTGCGCCGGTGAAGAAACGTTTATCACCGCACCGGTCACGAGCGACGAGAAGTATGCGTTCGTGACCACAAACACGTTCGTTACCGGCAGAAACTGGCCGGAGGGACTGGTAATTCGGTAGAGATACTGGCCAACCAGGGTTTGGGCATAATCGCCGTTTTGAAAATTCAGCGGAATCGTCATCTGGTTCGTGGCGGAACTGGAATCCGCCGGCATGAAATTGGTCACCGTAACCGGGGTCATCGTGGATTCATTCGTAAAGACGCTCACCTGCCCGACCGACAATCGAAATTGTTGCACCAACAAATCGGCCGAATCAATGATCCGGTTCGTGTTGACGTCGAGAAATTTTTGGACGACGACATTGGTCACCCCATTGGTCAGTCCATTGATTTGCAGCGTGACCAGGCCATTGTACGTGTTGCTGACAACGCTCGGCGAGTTCGTGAACGTAATCACAGCATTCACTGCGCGGACGGCATTCGTCGCGAGGCAAAACGCCACGAGGCATAAGAAAAAAGATAAGCGGGCCGCCGCGGAATGCGGAATGCAAGTTGCGGAGCGCGGGTTGGCAACTCTGTGGTTCATACGAATTTAACTGCCCGTTAAAACTGGATCAAAACAATCAATGACAGGGACTTAAACAACGGAGATTACCCAAAGTTGCGTGGAATAATGCTTAAAACCGCTGATTTCTTTTTAGCCGGCCTGCCCCCTCATTCGGGCCGTTTCCTCCAGGACGATCGTCTTTCCATGAGCGTCCTCGACGGCCACGGCCGGCGTCATGCCAAAAAGCTCGCGGATGTACTTACCCAGCGTTTCATTGGTGGGGCCATACCCGCTGTGATAAATATAATACTCCAGGTCGTGCATTAATTGATCGGCGCTGGCGTATCGACGGCTCAAATCCCGGGCGAGGCACGAATGCAGGATCTTGTTGAGGCCGGCGTCAATCCGGGAATCCATGCCGGTAAAATCCGGAATTTCCATTTTCAGGATACGCTGACGGGATTCATCCGGGGTCTCGCCCTTGAAGATATTCTTGCCCAGCAACAGGTGCGCCAGGACGACGCCCGCGGAAAACAGATCTGACCGGCGGTCGGTAATCTGGAAATCCGCCTGCTCGGGACTCATATAGTCGGCCTTGCCGGCGACGACTTCGCCCTCCTGGTCGCTCAGGAATCCCCGGGCCTTAGCGATGCCGAAATCGGTGAGTTTCACGTCGCCTTCATAGGCGATCATGATGTTTTTGAAACTCACATCACGGTGAACGATTCCCAGGGGCCGGCCGTCCTTGTCGGTTTTGGCGTGGGCGTAAGCCAGGCCACGGGCGACGCGGCTGGTGATAAACACGGCCAGTTCGCGTGGAAGGGGCCGTTTTTTCAAGACGAGCTGGCGGACAAATTGTTCGAGATTCACGCCGCGGATCAACTCCATGCAAATAAAATAGACGTTGTTCGCCTCACCCAGATGATAGGTCTGGACAATATTTGTATGGATCAAATCGGCCACCAGCTTCGCTTCACCGATGAAGTTCTCGATGAACATTTTCTGGCTGGCGAAATTGGGGCGGATGATTTTGATGGCCACGCGCTTGACGAAATCCCGCGCGCCATGCTGCTCAGCCTCATACACCACGCCCATGCCGCCTTCAAAGATTTTGCCGACGATGTCGTACCGGAAATCGCTTTGGATGGAAAACAAAGCCATGGATGGATATTCGGAAATTGGCCAACGAAGTCAAGCCCATGTTAAGTAATTGACAGTATTGAAGATGGCTCATTGAAACGGGCGAACTTCCCGATGAGAGCAAAACGCATCTTCGACCTTCGCGTTGCCGTCCCCCGGCGGCGGTCTCAAAGCAGACCAGTTAAAAATTGCCCGGCCCGCAAGGCCGGAAAAACGACGGCTGGGGCCGTAAAAATGCTAATTTTTCTATATTTTTTGCTTGCGCCTGTTGGCTGAAACATCTTAATTCGAACCAAGTCGAATGACTTTTTGAATTAATACAACAACTATTAACCACAAACAGGAAGGACACCGATATTATGGCAAAAGCACTCTCGAAATCACAGTTGGCCGCCGCAATCGCTGAAAAGGCTGAAATACCCAAGAAAAAAGCCGGGGAAATCCTTGAGCACGTCGCCGCGCTTGCCTACAAGCACGCCAAGGATACATTCACGCTGCCGGGGATCGGAAAACTCGTGTTGCGTAATCGCGCCGCCCGCATGGGCCGCAATCCCAAGACCGGGGAAGCCATCCAAATTCCCGCAAAACGCGTCGTGAAGTTCCGCGTGGCCAAAGCCGCCAAGGACGCAATCCTCGGCTCAAAGTAACTCGCTGTTGTTTTTTCACTCCAGGCGTCCCGTACGACGGGACGCCTTTTTTTGTCAGGAAATGGAATGCGGAATGCTGAAACACCGCAGTGAACAAAATATTTCCTGGTGGTATTGGCACAAATCCGTCGCTCGTTTTGCTCTGCGCCGGAGCATTGGCGTGGCTGTTTTCAACCGGTTCGTTGGCGGGCAAGGAGTGGTCCGGCGAGATGGAACTTTCACCTGATCGGAGCGCGAACGCGCAC
>DASYZW010000329.1:0-10110 GCA_035945915.1 Verrucomicrobiia bacterium
CCCGGTTTTGGAATCGAGCATGGTGTATAAATAATCAAACCTGCCTTCCGGCATGACCGCAGGCCAGACGACCTGGTTTGATCCGCAGTTGCATAAGCGGGTGACAAATTGCACGAAAGTCCGATTGCGGCCCATCATCCATGTGAGGTGTTCGCCGGACGGGCTTTGGGCTTCACACGAATAATCGAGGCCGTTCAGCGGGGTGCGAAAATGCGTGGGCCGGAACACAAACAGTCCGCTCGGCAGGCTTTGAAAATGCCGGTAATTGGCCTGAAAATACGAGTCCGGGGGCGCCGGAAAAAAAATTGTTTTGACCACGACGGTGGCTGTGCCGGCGGCAAGGACGACCGCGACTCCAATCGCAATTGCCATTTTTGCTTTGGAGAAGCGCGGTTCGGGGAGCGCAGGCGCCCCATGTGCCACGTTCGACACCTCGTCGAACGCCTTTCCCGCCGTTCCGGTTGACGAGGCGGCTGCGCTCCCCACAATCGTTTCCACGCAAGTCTTCACTTCGCTGACCTGCTGGTAACGGAGTTCGGGAGTCTTTTCTAACGCGCGCAGCACCACTTCATCGAGGCGCACGTCAATCTGGACTTTCCGGGACGGCGGTTCGATGCGTTTGCCCGGTAGTTCGCCCGTGAGCATTTCGTAGAACACAACGCCCAGCGAATAAATGTCGGCGCGGCTGTCCACGTGCTGCGGATCGGTCTTCTGTTCTGGCGCACTATAACCGGGCGTGCCAACGGTGCTTTGGGTCACATTTTCACGCGTGAAAGTTCTGCCATCGCCGCCACCGTTGGCCGTGCCTAACATTTTGGCGATGCCAAAATCAGCGACCTTCACCCGCCCAGTTTTGTCGAGCAGCAGGTTCTCCGGCTTGATGTCGCGATGAACAATGCCCCGGTCATGGGCGAATTGCAGCGCATCACACAGCGGCGGCACGATGGCCAATGCCTCTTCTGGCGTGAATTTCCGCGCGCGCAGAAGCTGGCGCAGATTCAGGCCGTCCACGAATTCCATGAGCAGGTAATAAAATCCACCCGCCTGGCCGAAGTCGTGAATGGTGACGATGTTCGGATGGTTCAACGCGGCCAGCGCCTGTGCTTCACGGGCGAACCGCTCGGCAAACTTGGCATCCTGCACCCGTTCCGGCGCGAGGAGTTTCAACGCCACAAAACGGTTCAAGGTTTTCTGCCGGGCTTTGTAAACCACGCCCATGCCGCCGCGTCCGAGGCATTCGAGAATTTCAAACTGCGGAAAATGCGGGGCAATTTGTTCGGGCGGCAGTGGCGGCTGTGCGGCGGGTGTGTCGCCGGAGAAGGCGGTTTCCGTCTTCAGATTCATCACCATGACGCACTTGGGGCAAAGCCCGTCGGGCGCATCCGGCGGCAGTAGCTGCCCGCACTGCGGACATCTTGGCGTTGGCTCTGTGTTCATGTCCGTTACTTAAGAACTTGTTCCGGTTTGTTACACGGAGAATTATTGGCGTGCTAATGCTGCTGCGAGATGGCGCAATTCGGCGTCCAAATCCGCGCCCTCGGCCAGCGTTTGCGAAATTTCCTCGCGGTAGATTTCGCGGAAGCGTTTTCGGAGCCGATGCACGGCCACGCGCGCCGTGCCTTCGTTCACGCCGAGTTGTTTTGCGACGCCCGCATAGTTAATCGTCCCCCGGTCCGCCAGCAGACAGGTCTTGAGCGCGTCATAATCGCCCGGCTTGCCCGCCTCCGTGAATTCCCTGCGCAGGCGGCTGGTGGTCAGGCTGATGAGCGTCAACGCCCATTGCCGGTCGAAAGTTTCGTCGGGGGCGAGGGAATGGCTGTCCGCCGCGAACCGGCTTTCGGCAAAAGCGGTGTCGAATTGTGCGTGCAACTGTCCGCCGCCGCGACGTTGCGCGGAAACGCGATCCCATTCGTTGCTCATGAATTTTTTCAACGCGACAATGAGGAACGACCGCAGTCGCCCCTTTTCCCGGTCGGCGGAATCGAGCCAGCGTTTTTCGAGCAGGCGGCAAAAAAAATCCTGCGTCAAATCCTGCGCGTCGTGCGGAGACTTACCGCAACGACGCACATAGGCGTAAAGCGGATACCAGTAGGCTTGGCAGATGAGTTCCAGCGCCGCCGCCGATTCGGGCGATGGCGTGCGTGTTGCCGCCAGCACGACCGACCAGCGCGTGTTGGGAAAGACGCGAGTGGCATCACCGGAGGAAACCTGGCTGCTCATGCGCACATCATATCAAGAGCAATTAAGCGAAACGAGACGGTTGTTACAAACCTTGGCAAAAGATCATAATTTCGCCGCGATGAGAAATGGCTCGCCCGCGCCGGCGATGCCATTGGCAACTACTGGTGGAAACGCAACGCCCGCAAGCAGAAGACCCCAGGCGGGCATGATGTGACCGATTCAACGCATCGGGCGAACGCATCATAGAAGCGTCTTGCCTTTGCTCGGATGAATCCTGACTTCCTCACGGATGGCGGCGCGGACTTTCGCTTCAATGCATTCAGCGAAGCTCATGCCGCCCCGGCTGAATTTATTGGCTGGCTGGATTGGGAGGCAATTTCCAGCGCGGTTTGTTTCACCTTGCTCCGGCAATGATGCGGAGCTGTGTTGATGCTTTTGAGCGTGTCCGTTGTTTCATCTGTTTCCATAATTTGCTTTCTTGGTTGCGCCGCTGATTCATTCAGCGACACCACAAGGAAAAGGGGTCAAACCATAGATTTGTTCACTCATGGTCGGTTAGTTGATTGCCGTGGCTGCCTTTTTATGGACTGCCAGCGCTTGTTGGGTCCCGCCGTCGGATGACTACGCCGCAGGTAACCGTGCAGGTTTCGATTGGCGCCTTTGGATGTGCCCAGGTGAACCCGCGCCGCGATGTCCGTGATGGTCAGGGTCGTCTCCCGACGTAACCGGCCGGCAATCTCCAGCTTGTCCGGATCATTCTTGCGCCGCTCTTTGAGGTCCAATTCCTTCCAACCGCGCCGGCGCAACTCTTCATGGATAATCCGTTCGGCCTTGACCCGGGCTGCCTCCCGATGCAGTTCACCGGAGTGGTGCGCCCCCAGGTGTCTTTCCATACGCCGCAACAAATCCTTCTTGAACCGCTCGCTGCCCAAGCACCACCCGCGCTGCATCTTTCGCAAAATCGCCGGGTCGGTCTCTGCAGCACGCCGTCTCTCCATCCGCTCCTCAAACTGCCGCCGCCCAGCCACGGTGTCCTTCTGAATCCCGTGCTCACCCAACAACCGATCCACCCGCACCCACCTCATCCGATGTTCCGGCGCCGCCAGATACGCTCCAAAACTGCTCCAGGGATAAGCCAAAAGCCGTTCCCCGGCTTTAAGCATCCGCGCGCGCACCGGGTTGAGATGGACGTAATCGCAGGCTGTCCGCAAATACCATTGCCACTCCCTTCAACCAGTTGTGACTTGTACCTGCCGCTGAAAACGTGTCCGAACAGCTTGTGTCGGTGGTTGAACCGGATGGTATACGCGCTTTGGAGCCAGGCCATCCCTGCCACAAGGTTGGCTTCGGGCGTTTCCACCACCAAATGATAATGATTGGGCATCAGACAATAGGCATGCACCTGCCAATCAGTCTTCTGGCACGCCTCCGCCCCGTTATCGTTAATGTAACACTGCAAGTGCCTGATATTCAATCATCTATAAAATGTAACAGCGTGTAACAAACTGTGTAACACAGCAAGTCATTGAACCTCAACGATGTAACAATGTAACACGAATCCCAACTTCAATGCGCATCCCATCTGTGCCCATCTGTGCTCATCTGTGGCTTCAAACCGCAATTCTCCGTCCTCTCAGTTTTTATGTTCAATTCAGTTCATTCTGTTAATCCCTTGCGAGGCCGACGTTCGGCCCAAACCCCTCGTTTCCTCCTTCATCTCTAAAATTTGTCAATTTCCCAACAAAATCGACATTTTGAGCTTCGTTTCCTCGTTTCATTCCCTACCCTCAAAAAATGTGTCGCTATGCCAGGCCAGTCAGTTCCAAGTCCACGGTCCAAGTTCCACAGTCAATGCGCTGGGAGCGGGGGGCAGTGCCCAGGGGAACCAATTGCCCACGGCTACGATGGAGTTGCGCTTTCAGCGCGGGAATCGAATCTGCGTCCCTACCAGAAATCGGGTCTATCGGTGTCCATCTGTGGTTAAAAATCCTTTGAGTAGTTTGCGATCTATGCGGTTAAATTCCCTGGTTTCCTCCCTGCGGTTCGCGGTTGAGCAATCTGTGCCCATCTGTGCGCATCTGTGGCTTTAAACACCGTGCCTGCCAGTCAAAGCTTAAGCTTTTTCCGCCAGCACGGCTTTCACCCATGGCTGATTATCGATATACCAGCGCACCGTTTCGCGGATGCCGTCCTCAAATTTATGGGCGGGTGTCCAACTCAATTCCCGTTCGATTTTTGAAGCGTCAATGGCGTAACGCCGGTCATGTCCGGGCCGGTCTTTGACAAATTGTATCAATTTGCGACTTTGGCCGCCGGCCTCCGGTTTGAATTCGTCAATCAGGTCGCAAATGGTCTCAACGATGCGAAGATTGGCCCATTCATTGCGGCCGCCGATATTATAGGTTTCGCCGACCTTGCCTCGCGTCAAAACTGTCCAAAGCGCTTCGGCATGGTCACGGACGTAGAGCCAATCACGGACGTTCATGCCGTCGCCATAAACCGGAATGGGTTTTCGACCCAGGGCGCTTTGAATCACGACCGGAATCAATTTCTCAGGGAATTGAAAAGGCCCGTAATTATTTGAGCAGTTGGTAATGACCGCGGGCAAACCGTAAGTATGATGATAGGCGCGCACCAGCATGTCACTTGCGGCTTTGCTTGCCGAATAAGGCGAGTTTGGCGCATAGGGCGTCGTCTCGGTGAACAACCCGGTGGGGCCAAGCGAGCCGAACACTTCATCCGTCGAGACGTGATGAAATCGCGCGCCGGAACCCGGGTTTGTCCAGCACGCGCGACAGGCTTCGAGGAGATTGAACGTGCCGACCACGTTCGTGTGAATGAAATCGCCGGGACCCGAGATGGAGCGGTCAACGTGCGATTCCGCGGCCAGGTGCATCACGTGCGTGATGTGATACTGACGGACGACGCGGAGCGTTTCTGTTTTGTCCCGCAGATCGACCTTTTCAAAAATGTATTTCGGATGGCTCGAAACCTCCGCAAGATTCGCCAGGTGGCCGGCATACGTCAGGCAATCGACGTTAATCAGCTTTTTAACTTCCGGCCGGTCAATGACGTGATGGATGACGTTTGAACCGATGAAACCGGCGCCGCCTGTGATTAATAAATTCATTTTCTTCGCGCTTTGGCCTCAGTTGTTTAGCTTTCCGGTTTCCAGTTTTTAAGCGAGTCCGCAAGGGCCTCGTTCACCGGGCGCATCTGAACTCCCGCGGCGAGGAGTTTTGAGGCGTCCATAACACAATTGGAGCGCGGCGTTTTAGCGGCCTGCCGGTAGAACTCATTGTCGTCCTTCCAAAATTCAAATTTCCGTCCCGGTTTGAGGAACTTCTCGATCATCTCGACCGTTTGCCGGCTCGTGACAAATCCCGGGTTTGTCACGTTGTAAATCCCGAATGGCGCGCGCTTTTCCCGCAAATCCAGGCAGGCGCGGACAAAATCGGCGCGATGGGAAATCGAATTTACGTTGTCGTAAATTTTCGGATAACGCTGGAGCTTGCTCAGATAATTTCGCGCGTTGTCAAATTCGTCGAATGGGATACGCAACCGCCAAATGTAACTGTGTCCCACGCCGGAAATCGCCTCCTCCGCAAGGGCCTTGGTGCCGCTGTAAAAGCTGCAGGGCAAATCGCGAAAGGAAAAATTGGGCGTGTCCGTTTCGGTAAAACCAAGAACCAGCGCGGGCGATTTTTCAGCCACCGCGCGCGCTTCCGGTTTGGTCATGTCTTTTTCCACCCTCACCCGGCCGGCTTCAATTATTTTTGCGCCGCTAAAAATACAACCGCTGGAGACATGGCCCCAGGGAATACCGGCCGCCGCGCAGGCGTGCGCGATGGTTTGCGGGAGCATCGTGTTCCCGGCGAGCGTGTCGGCCTTCGCAGTTTCGCAGGCGTCCACATTCGGTTTGCCGGTGTAACCCGCCGCATTGACCACAAATTCCGGCTTTTTCGATTTGAGAAATTCCAGCAACAAATCGAACCGCGTGTAATCCATTTGACCCCGCGACACGGAAATAAAGTCCTGATTGCGCCGCTGCAGTTCCGTTGCAAACGCCGCCCCGATATAGCCCGATGCGCCAAGTAAGAGAATCATTATATTAATCGTTTTGCTTCAGCGACGACTTCAGAAAGGTAGTCGCGATATTCACATTTCGGCATCTGGGCAGCGAGTTTTTCAAGCTGATCCAGCGACAAAAACCCATGGCGAAACGCCGCCTCTTCCGGGCAGCCGATTTTGATGCCCGCGCGCTTTTCAATCGTCTGCACATAAGCGCTGGAATCGTGCAGGCTGCTGCTGGTGCCGGCATCCAGCCAGGCAAAGCCCCGGCTGAGCCGATGCACGCTCAAATCACCGCGACGCATGTACGCGAGGTTCACGTCGGTAATCTCCAATTCGCCTCGCGCGGAAGGCTTCAGGTTCTTCGCAATCTGCACGACGTCATTGTCGAAAATGTAAATTCCAGGGACGGCGTAATTACTTTTAGGTTGTTTGGGCTTTTCCTCAATGGAGATGGCCTTTCCATCGTTAAACTCCACAACCCCGTATCGTTCCGGGTCGTTGACGTGATAACCAAAAATGGTCGCGCCGGACTTGAAATTCGCGAGCACCCGGTAAAAGGAATCGCCGCCGTAAAATATATTGTCGCCCAATATCAGCGTAACGTTGTCCTTGCCGACAAAACTTTCCGCGATGATAAAGGCCTGCGCAATGCCTTCGGGCCTGGGCTGTTCGCGATATTCGATGGAAACGCCGAAACGCGAGCCGTCGCCGAGCAATTGTTTGAAACGCGGCAGGTCATGCGGAGTTGAAATCAGGCAAAGTTCGCGAATGCCTCCTTCGATCAGCGTCGTCAGGGCATAATACACCATCGGTTTGTCGTAAACCGGCTGAAGCTGCTTGCTGGCAACGAGGGTCAGCGGATACAGCCGCGAACCGGCGCCGCCGGCGAGAATGATGCCTTTCATCGAACCAGAATAGGGTTTTTAAAGTAAAAATTAAAGGTTTTGTTACATGGGGTGGACGAGTGACGGGAGTGCCATGAGCGCCGGGAGTGCCAGGAGGGACAGCAGGGAAAAGAGCGACCCGTATGCAAATTGGGTATCGGAAATCATAAAAAAATGAGACAAATCTGAAGCAGCATGAGCAGTGACGTAAAAACCATATTCCAGCCGGAGTGGAAAGAGCTGTTAATTGGAACAATTGACAGTAAACATTTCACTATTGAATTAACAATGGGTGTTTTAACGGTTTATTTTCCTACAGCCGCCAAATGGGAAGCGTCAGCACCAGCCTGGGCAAAAGGGAAATGGGAACAGGTAAGAGTAGATTTAGCAGCCTGGTGTGAAAAACAGAAAATTCCGCTGGTAATCGAGGAAAATGCCTGGGTCGAATTTGAAAAAATTTAAACGTGACACAACACCAAAAAAAAATCTCCAACATCGTCGAAAATCTTTTGGATTGGTTCTCCAAATATGCCAGAGACTTACCATGGCGGCGGACCTGTGACCCGTATGCTATTTGGGTATCGGAAATCATGCTGCAACAGACGCAGGTGAAAACGGTGCTGCCGTTTTGGGAACGCTGGATGCGCGAATTGCCAACGATTGAATCTGCCGCGCGCGCGCGATCGCAGAAAATCCATAAGCTTTGGGAGGGCCTGGGCTATTACACCCGCGTCCGAAACCTGCAAAGGGCGGCGCAATTGATTTTGCAGAAGCACAATGGCGAATTTCCACGACGATTTGAAGACATTTTGGCTTTGCCGGGAATTGGCCGATATACCGCTGGCGCAATTTCGAGCATCGCGTTTAACCAGCCCTCGCCCATTTTGGACGGCAATGTCATGCGCGTTTTGACGCGCCTTTTTGGCATCGCGGACAATCCACGTGACAAGAAAACCAATGAACGGCTTTGGCAAATTGCCGAGGAATTGGTCTCAGCCGCAAACTCCGAAAATAGGTCTTCTCACTTAGCATGTTCCCACCTGAACCAGTCGTTGATGGAACTGGGCGCCCTGGTTTGCGCGCCGCGAAATCCGCAATGCAACGGTTGCCCGGTGAAAAAACTTTGCGTGGCTTTCAGGGAAAATCGGGTGGCTGAACTGCCGAATGCCGGCAAGCGCGTAAAGGCAACGGCACGCACGTTTGTCGCCTTCGTTGTGAAGCGCAACGGGCGATTTCTGGTTCGCCGGCGGCCGGCGGGGGTGGTCAATTCCCATTTGTGGGAGTTTCCAAATATTGAAATCCGCCACCAGGACGGGGACGGAAGCACTAAAAAGAATGGATCGGGCCGGGCGTTATTTTCCCGGGCCGCGAAAGAACTCGGAATTGATTTTGAAACTGCCAGGCCGGTTTGCACGGTGAAACATTCCATCACTCGTTACCGGATCACCCTCGAAGCGTTCGGGGTCGAAGCAGAGCGGACGCCCCGTGTTTCCGGGGCCGTTTGGCTGCCGCCCGGGGATCTGAATTCTTTGCCATTTACCAGCGCGCATCGCAAGATCCTTCGGACCTTCGCCATAAAAGACGGCGCCGGTGCCGCGCCCTAAACACTCTCGCGGACCGTCCGACCCTTGCGAGCACGCCATCCGGCGGGCACACAGCTCAAATAAGGAACCAAGAGCACTACAACTGCCATTGCAAAAAGATTGACTTGTCCGTTAATCGAAAGGCATTTTAGATGTTTTCCGTAAGATGATCTATTTTGATTACAATTCGACTTCGCCCGTGATGCGGGAAGCGCGGGAAGCGTGGCTGGAGACAACGGAACACATTTCCGGCAATCCCAGTTCCATGCACGACTTTGGCGCCCGCGCGGCGGCGGCCCTGCTCCAGGCACGCGAAAAGCTGGCAGGCTATTTAGGTTGCAAGCCGGAAGACATCGTCTGGACCAGCGGCGCCACTGAAGCGAACAACACAGTGATGCACCATTTTTCGCGCACGCTGGACTTCAAGTCGGAGGTCTGGATCTCGGGAATCGAGCATCCCTGCGTCATGGAATCGGCGCAATATTATTTTGGAAAACGGATGCGGGTCATTCCCGTGACGCACGAGGGCGTAGTTGACCTGGAATGGCTCACCATCGAGCTGGCGGATCGTCGCCCGGGATTGGTCGGCGTCATGGCCGCGAATAATGAAACGGGAGTCATTCAACCGTGGCGCGAGATCCTGGCTATTTGCCGCAGCTATGAAGTGCCGTTCTTTACCGATGCCGTCCAATGGCTCGGCAAAATGCCCGCCAAAGGGCTCGGCGAATGCGATTTCGTAAGCGGCGCCGCGCACAAGTTTGGCGGCCCGCGCGGTGTCGGGTTTTTAAAAATTCCACACAAGAAACCCGTCGCGCCGCTCCTGCTTGGCGGGAAACAAGAGCGCGGCGTCCGCGCTGGCACGGAAAACGTTGCCACCATCGTCTCAATGATGGCCGCCCTGGACGCGCGCGAAAAACAAATCTCTCACAGCCAACACCTGCTGCGCGGCGTGTGGCGGGAAAATTTTGAACGGGAATTCCTGCGCGCGGTTCCCGATGCGGTAATTGTGGGTGCGAAATCGCCCCGCCTCTGGAATACGGTATCGGCCCTGATGCCCGAAGGGGACAAGCGGCATCTGTGGGTGGTGCGCCTGGACAAGGCCGGATTTGCCGTCAGCACCGGCTCAGCTTGCACCACGGGAAAGGAAGAGCCATCGCACGTTTTAGCTGCGATGGGGTTTAAGGCGGCGCAAGCGATTCGCGCCGTGCGCTTCAGCGCCGGCTGGGAAACGACGGAAACCGACTGGGAAGCACTCACCCGGGCGCTGGTGAAAGTGCACGAAGAACTTTCGAAGGCTTAACAGCCGTTGAAAACTATCTCCATAGTTTTTTGACGGGCTGTTAACTCAAAATCCGCACTTCGCGTTGCGGAAATGGGATGGAAATATT
>DASYZW010000330.1:0-11754 GCA_035945915.1 Verrucomicrobiia bacterium
AATGCCGGCCTTTAAACTCAAGAACAGTGTCACATCACATTGGAAGTGGAAGTCTTCGATTTTCTTGGTCAAATCCAACGTATTCCCTTTGATGTCTTTGAGTTCCCAGTTTTCGGGAGGTTGTCCCTGGTTTCCCGTCTGCTTTAACGCAATGGGAATGACCGAGAACAGCGGCTCATTCAGATGCGCTTCAACCTCCGTTGGCTTCCCATTGACCACAATGGTCAGCCTGATCGTATGGTGGTGGTGACCATGGTGATGCTCATGATGCCTGTCCTGAGCGAGCCCACGGTTTTCCTGCCTGCTTTCTTCTTCTATCTTCACTTTTTTCTCACTTTCTGTATTGCTCGGACAATGTGCGTCGAAGCGTTCGGACGCCGCGATTTGGAGCCATTCCGCCAGGAATGAAGATTTACTTCAATCGCGTTTGCCATTTTTAACTTGGCAAAAAAGGACTTTTCAAGCGTCCACCGTGAATATTACCATAAGGGGTGAGACATCTACGGTCCCTGGGTAAGAAAATTTATGCACAAATCTTTTCCAAAAAACCGAAACGTTCTTTTGCGGATGCACCGAATTCTTGAACGAATTCAAAAGGGTGATTTCCCGAGTCGGCCCATTTTGGCTGACGAAATTGAAGTCGACGAAAAGACGATTCAACGTGACATAAATTTCATGAGAGATTCTTTCCGACTCCCCATCGAGTACGATCCACGGAAATACGGCTATTACTTGACCGGGCCGGTTTCAAGTTTTCCTCTTGTACAGTTGTCTCAGAAGGAGCTCGTAGCAGTATTTGTCGCACAGAAGGCCATTGCGCAATATGCCGGAACGCCCTTTGAACAGCCTCTCAAGGCGGCTTTCAGCAAGCTGATTGCCGGCTTGGACGGCGAAATGGCATTTGCCTGGTCAGAGTTGCAACACTCCATCACGATTAAAAATATCGAAGTAACAACCGCCAGTATGGAGATTTTCCAAAGGTTAAATCTGGCGATTCAAGAACGTCGAGAAATCAGGTTCATGTACCGGAAATTGGACTCAGAAGTTTTTGAGGCGCGCCATGTTCGCCCGCTTCAACTCGGTTGCATTAACCATCTTTGGTATCTCTTTTCTTATTGTCTTAAACGGGAAGCAATTCGCACTTTTGCACTGACGCGAATGAGGACTGTAGCGGTGCTCACGGATACATTTACCGAACCAAAAGAATTTTCGGCTTCTGACCATTTGCGAAATAGTTTTGGCGTTTTTGCTGGAAACGATCTAAAAACGGTTACCGTAAAATTTGACCGCTTCGCCACACAACTTGTCGGTGAGAGAAACTGGCATCCCTCCCAACGGGTCAAAAATCTGAAAAATGGTCATTCTGAAGTATCATTCACGCTTTCCAGCCTGGAAGAAATTGAATCATGGATTTTGAGTTGGGGAATTCATGCAAAAGTGGTCTCTCCAACTCTGCTCGCGCAACGGATTCGCCAAATTCTGAAAAAAGCTATTCGGCAATATTAGATTCGGAAGTTTTATATTGCAGCCGAAATGAACCGTTGGCCAAGTTCATTCCTCCTAACTTCCTCCTAACCGGCGATGAAAAATGGCGGCTCTTGGGTCCTTGTGAGTCCCAACCCAAACCCGCGAAACCGTTGATTCTAAAGGGTTCGGTCCAAATTGGTCCTATTGAGGGAAAATGAGGGAATTTGCCAAAATCTTTTTGCGAACGAGACGCTCTACCAACTGAGCTACGACCCCAATCCACTGCGGGGAATGGTCACAAATTTTTACAAAAAGGTCAAGGTTGATGGAGCGACCGGCTCGGTTTCGAATTGCGCCAAAAGTATTGTTACCGGTGAGGGGGAGGAGATAGCGGTAAAATGATACGTTGCGCCAAAAGTGGGTGTTACCGCGGGCGGAATGGCCCAGCCGCCATAATTGTGGTCGAAGCCCTCCGACAAAGGCCAGAATTTCGGATACAGTCCCAGAGGCCATTCACCGTACCGCCGTATTCTTTGTCCGCCTTTGATCCGCGAACTGTACCCGACAAAGACTGGTAGATAAGCCAAATCAAAGGCATTTCAGAGATACTGGCTACCGGGAATTTACTTTCAACAACAGGCAGCCATGGGGAGGGATATCGGCGCTGATTTCCTTCTTGCGGCCCAAGTCCTGCCGCAGCCACAGGTCGCGGACGTGAGGCCGGCCGGAAAGTCCGATTTGGTTCAAATCAAGGTGAAACTTCACAATGGCCGGGGGGAACAGGGGACTGTTAGTAAAGACCAGAAAATGCACTGTGGCACCGTTGCTTGAGGGGAGCACGCCGCTGCGGTCCAAGCCCGCCCGCGTTTTAAAATGGGTGTAACCAGCCGGCAAATCGTACTCGATGATGGACGTGGCGTGGGTCCCGATGCCATTGGCGTAATCGTGCCCATCTACGTTGAGCGGTCCGCCAGCGACGCTGCGATTGAGGTTCACTGAATTCCATCCGGCCGTGGCGGAACGCCATTTGACTTCGGTGAGATTAGTCATACCCGACGGGCCGGAAAGCCGCGGGTTCAGCCAGTCGGCATGATCATAGCCGTTGCCATCGCCGCCGTCGTCAACGACGAGCCAAAGTTTTTTCGCGCCCGTAACGTCGAGATCAATATCCACACTATTGGCCGGCGTCTGGCGAGTGATGAGCGGGCTTCGGTAGAGCGCGCGGGATTCATCAAAATCCTCCGACTGGCCTCGGTTAAAAATGCCGACTGCGTGCGAACCGTCATGCAGCGGCTTGACCCAGACTTCAATGCCGTTGGCCGCCATCATCTGGCGGGCCGCCGCGCCGAGCGAATCCTGGTTCACCGCCAGCACTTCTGGATTGGTCAGCAACGCCAGCGTCCAGGGATCGTTGTCGGGCAGATTGGCGCCCACCATCAGCGGCGATGGCAACAGGCACCAGAACGAAAGCAGCGTAAGCTCTTCGTCGCGCGTGAACACGCTGAAGCGATCATCGCCGACCGAACGGTGATGAATGGACAAATGCCCGACCGGCAGCATATCCGCGTCCGGCCAGTGGCCGGGCCCGACATAGGGCTGCCAGCGCAGGGCGAGGGCGAACTCGTGTTCGAGGGACCTCCAGTTGTCCCAGAAATCACCGGAGACGCGCCAGAGATTGGCGTGCGCCATCACGTTGGCGGCGTCGGCCAGCGGCGTCTCGCCGGGCGAAGTGCTAAAAACAATGCTGTGCGCGCACCGGTCAATCGCGCGCCGGATCATCGCAATTTCGTCCGTGTGATATGGACTTGAGAGGTCGTCCACCTTGATGTAGTCCACACCCCAGGAGGCCCAGAGCTGCGCGCAGGAGTCGTACCATGCCTGGCCGGCGGCATTACTGCGCACGCCAAACATATCAGGACACCAGCCGCATGTGTCGTTGGTGTCGGCAGCTTTATCCGCGGTAAAATTGGAGCCGGCGATTGGCAGGTTCGCCTTGACGGCGTTGCGGGGAATTCCGCGCATCATGTGAATGCCGAATTGCAAGCCCATGGCGTGCATATCGTCGGCAAGGGGCTTGAACCCCGTTCCGCCGGCGGCGGAAGGGAACCGATTGGGCGCCGGCAACAATCGCCCGAATCGGTCCATGACCAGCGGCGCGTTGGCGCGGTCATTGGGGTTATTATTGTGCGCCCCCGGGTCATACCAGCGATAATCCACCACCACGATATTCCAGCCGAACGGCTGCATTTTTTCCGCCAGATAATCAGCGTTCGAGAGCACCTCGGATTCAACGACGTTGTCGCCAAAAGCGTCGTAGCTGTTCCAGCCCATCGGCGGCGTGAGCGCGAGCGTATCGTCACAGACAATCGTGAAACGGGCGGACGTTTTGCCGGCGCCATTCGCCGCAGAGGCGGTGAACGTGAATTTGCCGGCATGGGGCAGCGTGCCGTTGAGGAGGCCGGTGCGGGGGTCAAGTACAAGACCGGTGGGAAGGCCGCCAGCGGAAAACTCGATTGGTCGCGCACCGCTGACGGCCAGACGGAAGAGCAGCGGCGTATTGGGACGAACGCCAATGACTTGCGCGCCGTTGAAGCGGGGCGCGGGGCGACTGCCGGCAGCGGCCAGAATTTGTTCCTGACGAGAAGTGAGATTCGATTGAGCCAGGCCGGGTGACAAGGCCAATATGAACATAGCCAGCAGGCAAAAAAATTTCATGCAGAGAGGGAATGATTACCAATCTCTAATGCGTATTCAACCACCAAACCCGCTTGAAAGAAATCATCTTCTCCGTACGCACCCGGCCGTGGCGACAATCACCAGTGATAGAGCCAGACCCAGGTGGTGGATTGAGCGTTGGGCGGGTTTCCAATCACCTGACCATTGACCTTTTCGGGCCGTGAGCTTGAATCCATTATGGAAGAAGATCGGATCGTCGTCGTGGAATCGATAGGGGGAAAACTCATGTTCGCCGGGATTGTAATGGAAGAAATCTTCCAAGCCCGAGGACAGCAGCAGCATGGCTTGAACTTCTTTTGACCGCGCCACGGGAGGTTGCAGCCGATTTAATGCGTGTTAAGTTGATGCAGGGTGATCAAGGCAAAGATTTTAATGGTTGATGATGCGCCGGCAAATTTGCTCGCGCTGGAGGCGGTGTTGGATGGGCCTGAATACGAGTTGATTCGCGCCAATTCCGGCGCAGAGGCGATTGAGATGCTGCAACGACATCCGGACGTGGCGTTGATTTTGCTCGATGTGCAAATGCCGATGATGGACGGATTTGAGACCGCGCGCCGGATTAAGAGCAGTCCAGCTTACCATTCCATCCCGATCATTTTCATCACCGCAGTGTATACCGCTGATCCCTTTGTCGTGGAGGGATTAAGGGCGGGCGGAGTGGATTATTTCACGAAGCCGTTTGATCCCGAAGTTTTAAAGCTCAAGGTCAATATCTACACGTCATTCAGGCAGAAAGCCGAGCTTCTGCGGGAGCGGGAACGGCAGGTGCGTGAGTCGGAGGACCTGCTGCGGGTGGGACGCAAATTAGCCTCGATGCTGGAATCTCTGCCCGTCGGCATCATCATCGCCGACGCGATGGCTCACATCGGGCAGGCAAACGAAGAGGTGCTAAAGATTTTGAGGTCGTCCGAGGCGAGCCATACGGATGCGTACGGCCGGTTTCTGGCGTGGTGGCAGCAAAGCGGCACGGTGTTGCGCGGGCATGATGGCCCGCTAATGCGCGCCCTGGGCGGCCGGTCAACCCACAGGGAAGAGGTCGTGGTCACGTGCCTTGACGGCGGAAAACAGTCCATCTTCATCGACGCCTCGCCGTTGCGGAATGTGGAAGGCAACATCGTGGGCGCCGTGCTGGTGTTGCAGGATATAACCGAGCACCGCAAGATCCGGGCGGATTTTGAGGACCGGATATCGCGCCTGGTTTCCGCCGGTATCGAACTGGAGCAGAGTGCTCGTCGGCAGGGTTGAAATTGAGAAGCCTCACGCAAGGCACAAAGGCGCGGAGAAAATTGAATAAATTGGATCGCAGTTTCTCGATTAAGAGGCGTCGCGGATAAAATGAACGATCATGATGAATATCGCGGCGTCGACGAAGGAGTGGGCGAGCCAGCAGCCGAGAATTCCTTTGGACTTTCTGCGAATTATTCCCAGCATCATGCCAAAGACGACTACCATTGCGCTTCCGATGACGCCATTCGGAAAACCGTTGCGATAATGCGCGGCGGCGAACGAAACGGATTGAAGGATTAACGCAAAAACTCCCGGACCGAATGCGCTGTCCAATGCTTCCAGGATCACGCCGCGCCAGATCGTTTCTTCGAGCGCGGCGTTGAACATCGCGTTGGCGACGGCGTAGAGTGCAATCATCCAAAAGGGAAATTGCGGAACCATGCCGGCATAGCGTCCGAGGTTCGGGCTCAGGAAATGGACCCAACCGATTAAGGCCGCGATGGGAATGACGATCGTGATCACCACAAGCGACCCAACTGCGGAATCAAATTTTCCGGCCCGCAACCAGCCGACTGATCCCCGAAGCGGCGGTATCAGCAATACGGCATACCAGTAGAGCAAAAGGAAGGTCAGGTCGCTAAAAGGGTAGAGTGGAAAGCGCGGGAAAAATCTCATCAGATAATAGCCAACCAGCAGGACATTGACATGAATCGTGTAAATGGACCGGGAGGCGATGGATAAGGGCAACACCAGCAGAATGAGCCGGCCGATCCAAATCTGCAACGGGTCTGCAAAAGGATGTGTTTGGTACAGGGCAAACACGATGATCAATAGAACCAAAAGCAGAACGCCCGGCGTGGATGAACGCGAGGGCGGGATAATCTCGCCCCTGATTCCGAATCGACCGCTCATATTTTTTGATTTGCCATTAATTTTTCCAGGTCTCGAAGCATATCGTTGGTCGTTCGGCAAGTCAGGCCGATTGATTGAGATGGGGCTTGTTTCCAGCTGAACCTGAATCCGCCAGACCCGGGCCACCTTTGCGCCGACCGGGAGGCAAACCTGAGTAGCCGGGCGTTGGCCCGGTCAGATTTAGGACGGTGATAGGCGACGCGCGACCGTTTGCGGCAAGGGCGGCGGAGTGGTGCGATAACCCCGTTTTAAAACCAAATCCAGCGGCTGCAGATCCGCGCTTCCTTCCGCCTGGACGTAACCTAAACAATCCCGCGCGCTTTATGTTGAGCAGGCTGAAAACTCAGTATCCCCGGGTTAATTACCGAAATACTCCCGCGGATCCACAATTTTTCCGGCAATCGCGCTGGCCGCGACCGTGGCCGGTGACGCGAGGAATACTTGCGATTCCTTGTCGCCCATGCGGCCCGGGAAATTGCGATTGGTCGCGCTGATACATTTGATGCCCGACTTGTTGATGCGGCCAAACGTATCCACGGGACCACCGAGGCAGGCGGCGCATCCGGCGTTTTCGGTCATCTGGACGCCCGCATCGACGAGGATTTGCCAGATGGTCTTTTCACCCCAGCGCGTGGATTGCAAGTCATGGACAATTTCCGGAGTGGCCGGCACGCCAAACGTGTCGATGACCACTTTATGCCCGCGCAACACGCGCGCGAACTCGACAAAGTCGCTGGTCTTGCCGCCGGTGCACGAACCAACGTACGCGCGGTCCAGTTTGACGTGGTTCATTTCTTTCGCTTTTTTGCGCTGGCCCGGATCGGGATGGCAGGCGACCGTCGGCTCCAGTTTGCTCAAGTCCACGGTCAATTCATAAACGAATTTCTCGTCACGGTCGCGTTCCACCGGCGTATAGGCGGACTTCGTGCCGTTTAACTTCACTCGGGCGTCCACATATTCCTGGGTGCGCGAATCAAATTCGAAAATGCCGTTTTTGCCGCCGGCTTCGATCGCCATATTTGCAATCGTCATGCGATCATCCAGCGAAAGCCATTTGACTCCTTCGCCGTCAAATTGCATGGCGCGGTAAGTCGCGCCGTCGAAACCGATTTCGCCGATGCAATGCAGGATAATGTCCTTGGCCATGACGCCTGGCTGCAACTTTCCTTCGAGGCGGAAGTGCATCGTGTCCGGGACTTTGAGCAGCAATTTCCCGGTGCCCATCACAAAGCCGGCATCCGTATTGCCGATGCCGGTGGCAAACTGGTTGAACGCCCCCGCCATGCAGGTGTGCGAGTCAGTGCCAAAGAGGATTTCGCCCGGGCGTGTGTGGCCCTTGGCCGGCAGGGCCGTATGGCAAACGCCCGCGTAGTTCGAACCGTATTGGCGTTTCAAATGGCCTTTGGTCGGGTCGAAATGCCAGTGACCGTTCGGGTCGTCGATCACGTCGTAAAAATAGGGGAGCCCCTGTTCTTTGACGAATTCGCGCAGAATGTCCACGTTGCGATTCGACTTCGAATCGGCGGTGAAAATGTAATGGTCCGGGATGATGACGATTTTATTTTTGTCCCAGACTTTGGCGTCTTTGCCAAATTCGCGTTTAAAAACGCCAATGGTGCCCGGTCCGCAAACGTCGTGGGTCATCAAAACGTCCGCGTTGACCCAGACGTTGTCGCCGGCTTGAACCTTCGCTTTGCCTGCGGCGCGAGCGAGGATTTTTTCAGTCAGTGTCATAAAGCGTGTCGTGAATTAAATTCGATCTCGAACCGACAACATAAGGGATTTGGTGCCAAACTTCAACTGCGCAAATCCAATGATTGAAAGCGTTTTTCACCGTGTCTATCCTGCCGCAACGTGAACGATCCCGCGCGCCCGGCTTTGCGCCGATGGTTTCTCGCCGGCCTGTTGCTGGCGCTGGCCTTTAATTTCGCCATTCGGTGGCATCTGCGCCAGATGCCGCTGGAGCGCGACGAGGGCGAGTACGCTTATGCCGGCCAGTTGCTGCTGCAAGGCATCCCTCCTTACAAACTGGCCTTTAACATGAAATTTCCGGGGGTGTATTTCATGTATGCCCTGCTGATGGCGATTTTTGGACAATCGACGGCGGGCATTCACTTCGGGATATTCGTGATAACGTCGATCACCGCCGTCCTTATTTTTTTCATCGGGCGCGAACTGCTCACTGAAAGCGGCGGGTTGATGGCCGCGGTGATTTATGTTTGCCTCGCCGCCCTGCCGAAGGCTGCCGGGCTGGCGGGCCATGCCACCCATTTTGTTGCGCTTTTCGTTTGCGGTGGCGTTTACGCATTGCTGTTGGCCCGAACCAGGAATTCGCCCGGATGGTGGATTGCGTCCGGAACGGCTTTCGGCCTGGCGATTTTGATGGTACAACAGGCAGTTTTTTTTCCGGTTTTTATTCTCGTTTGGCTTCTCTGGAACGGACTCCAAAACCGGCGGCAAACCTCCGCCCTCTCGATCTGCTTTTACTGTGCCGGCTGTGTCGTTCCTCTTCTTGTGACTGCAATTGTTTTTGCCTCGATCGGCCTGTGGAATGACTTCTTTATCTGGACGTTTCAATATGCCAGGGAATACGTCTCGATACTTCCGATGCGGGCCGCGCCACAACAGTTCGGCGCCGGGTTCGATCCCGTTTTTGAATCCGGTATAGTTGCGTGGATTTTTGGAGTTGCGGGCCTGTTTTGCCTATGGCGACAGCGCGAGGGCAGGGGACAACCGCAGGACGCAGCTCGCAGTTTACCGGAGGGGCGGTCGTCATCGAAATCCGGGATTCGGTGGACGAATGTGGCGAGCCTGATGTTTTTGGCAGGAATGGCCGCCGTGTGTCCGGGTTATTATTTTCGCAACCACTACTTTTTAATGGTGATGCCCGGCCTGGCGCTTTTGGACGCTGCTTTCATCATTACCGTTGCCAACGCAGTGAAAGGCTCCGTTGCAGCCAACTGGTCGAAGTGGCTGCCATTGGGTTTAGTGGTATTCGTGGTTGGGAACCTCGTGATAAATAATGCCGGAATGTGGTTCGGTAAAACGCCGGGTCAACTCTCGCGAGAACTTTACGCGGCCAATCCGTTTTCTGAGGCCGTTCCGATCGCGGCCTATTTGAAAGAGCACACTACGCCGTCCGATACCATCGCCGTGCTGGGTTCGGAGCCGGAAATCTTCTTTTTGGCGGATCGTCACTCGGCCTCCGGTTTCATTTACGTCTATGCGCTGACTGAGCCGCAGCCGTTGGCGCCGCAAATGGGGCGCGAATTCATTTCTCAAATCGAAACATCACAGCCCAAATACGTCGTATCGGTGAACATGCCGTTGTCCTGGTTCTCGGTGATCATGCCCGAGTCGTTGCGTTATGCGGCGGCGATTCAGGATTGGTGGGCGGGTTATTCGACGAATTACGACCTTGTCGGCGCGGTAAAAAGTTCGGCGACCGGCATACTGCAAATCGACTGGGCCGAACCATCGATGAATGCTTCAATTACGACGAACGAGGATCTGTTGATCTATCGCCGGAAATAGCGGTCTCTTTCACTCCCACTCAATCGTCCCCGGCGGTTTGCTGGTGATGTCAAAAACGCATCGGTTTACGCCCTTCACTTCGTTGATAATCCGGCTGGCCAGTTTTTCCAATAATTCATAAGGCAATTTCACCCAATCCGCCGTCATGCCGTCCTGTGATTCCACCGCCCGGATGGCGATGGTGTATTCGTAAGTGCGTTCGTCGCCCATTACGCCGACACTGCGCACGGGCAGCAACACGGCGAAGCTTTGCCAAATCTTGTAGTAGAACCCGCTCGTCTTCATTTCCTCCACCACAATCGCGTCCGCGTTGCGGAGGATTTCACATCGGGGCGGCGTCACTTCGCCGAGGATGCGGACCGCCAGTCCCGGGCCGGGGAACGGCTGCCGAAAAACCATTTCGCGCGGCAGGCCAAGCTCGAGGCCCAATTCACGGACTTCGTCTTTGAAAAGGCATTTCAACGGTTCGACCAGGTCAAATTTCATCTTTTTAGGCAAACCGCCCACGTTGTGATGGCTTTTGATGAGGGCGGCCGGGTTTCCGGCGATCGGCACGGACTCGATCACGTCCGGGTACAGCGTGCCCTGGGCGAGAAATTTAAAGGGACGCCCATGGGCCGCGGACTCCTTTCGCCGCTTCAAATCCGCCACGGCGTCGCTGAAGACGGAGATAAATTCGCCGCCGATGATTTTGCGTTTGCGTTCCGGGTCGGTCACGCCCCGGAGTTTGGCCAGGAACCGCTTTGAAGCGTCCACATATTTAAGTTTGATGTGAAAATGCTTTCCAAAGACGTTTTGGACGGTTTCGGCTTCGCGCGCGCGCAAAAGGCCGTTATTCACAAAAATGCAGGTAAGCTGGTCTCCGATGGCCTTGTGCAATAACGCCGCCGCCACGCTCGAATCCACGCCGCCGCTCAAGCCAAGAATGACGTTGTTGGTCCCGACCTGCTCGCGGATCGCGTCCACGGCCTGGCTCACGTAACCGCGCATCGTCCAGTTTTGCCCGCACCCGCAAATCTTGTGGACAAAATTGGAAATGATTTCGCGACCCAACGGGGTGTGCGCCACTTCGGGATGAAATTGCAGGCCGAAATATCGTCGTTCCCGGTTTTCGATCGCCGCATATTCGGAATTTTCCGTCACGGCCACGCTTTTGAAATCCCGGGGCAGCTTCGTCAATTTATCGCCGTGGGAATTCCAGACCTGGAGCGTCTCCGGCAGATTCGCGAAGAGCGGGCATGAACTGTTCTTTACCCGCAAGGTGCCCTTGCCGTATTCGCGTCGAAGTCCCTTTTCGACTTTGCCGCCGAGAAATTGCGCGAGCAACTGCACGCCGTAACAGATGCCCAGCACCGGGATGCCCAGCGAAAAAATGTCCGGGTCCGGAAGCGGGGCGTTTTTGGCATAAACGCTGGATGGCCCTCCGGACAGAATCAGCCCCGCGGGTTTGAGCCTGGCGATTTCCTTCGCGGGGGCGTCGTACCGCAGGATTTGCGAATAAACATGGCGCTCGCGAATGCGCCGGGCGATGACCTGGGTGTATTGGGACCCAAAATCCAAAATGATGATTTGTTCGAGCATCGTCAAAAGTGTCATTGAGACGAAAGAATTTGCGAGCGAAAAATGCGAAATCACGCTTCAAACAATGAACGCGCGGGTTGCGCCGCCGCGAAACGTCCCGGTCATGAACTTTTTAATGTTTCGCTTTTTATTTATCCTCTATAGTGAAATATGACCAATTTCGGACGTTCCAGCTCCGCCGGCTTTTCCCTGGTCGAACTGCTCGTTGTGGTGGCGCTGATGGTCGTCATGTATGCGATGTTATACAGCTTTGGGTCGAAATCTCACCAGGAAACCGAGGCGGAACGTTGCTCGGAC
>DASYZW010000331.1:0-7344 GCA_035945915.1 Verrucomicrobiia bacterium
GAAATTATCAAGGACGCGCTCGGGTCCCTCGAAGGCATCATGGAGGTCATTACGGAGACGGCAGAAAAGGACGAAGTTGTGCGCACCGTCCGCAACCTGACGATCCTCATCAAAATGCTCGGCAGCATCGAGCCTGAAGCGTTGGAGCAAGTCATGAAATCGATATCGAACGCGACCGTAAGCGCGACGTCAAAGAAACCGCCCGGCTTTTTACAGCTACTCAGCCAATTATCCAGCGGGGACTCTCGGCGGGCCCTGGAACCGATTGCCGCAGGATTGCAGGCGTCCGGAAGTAGTATTCCGAAGATCAAAAAGAAGGAAAGGGCGCATACCTCCCGGCATGGTGCCTGACAAATTAATGAGAAAGGAAAGACCTTCTTAAGGCGATCACAGGTCTCATCCACGCCGAAATGCAGCCCATGGGAGTGTATCAAAAACGATAGTTCGCGAATTGCAATCGACCGGTAAAGTAAAACATGCAAAACGCGTGCGTGAATCGGGCGCTTTAAAGGAAAGCGCAGCCAAACAATTGGCAAAGCTCTAGCTAAAAGCAGATTCACTATGCCGCCACGAAGGAATAAAGCATCGCAAAAAGAGCGCGAGCTTCACGAACACAAGAAGAACGCCGAGGATGAACGAGGTTGGGCCGGCCAGAGCGGCCAGCGACCCGCAAATGAAGAGGAAAAAAATTATCGGCCGCACGAGCAGCGAAAAGCGAACAAATAACCAATCGGAAATAGTGACACCTCTGCGAACGGGGTTATTGCGGTGTGACCAGGCCGACGTCAACCCCTTGCCCGCCAACGGTTTGATGACAATGAACCGCGATGCTGTTTTCGCCGGGATGCAACGTGGCGAGCGCATCACTTGATATCGGGAATTCATCGTAGTCGGTGATATAACCGGGAAGTCTCAGCGCCAGAACTCCGTTAAGATAAACTTCCACGTCTTCGTCGTGGAATATCTGCAGCTCCAGGCCGGGAATGTCTTCCTGTTTCAAATTAAACGTTCTTCGCAACCAAATGTCAGACGTGTTCCAAGTGGTGTTCAAAGAGGCGCCCGGGGTTCCAGTTGTGCCGAAGCCGCCGATTCCTTCTTTCCATTTGGATGCATCGAACCCGGTCGCAAACCAATCATTAGCCGGCTGGTCGGTCGTATATTTCCACGAGGGCCGGCCGAATAACCCGTCGGCCAACGTGACCTTGATTGTCTTTCCCCAAAAACCCCCATTATTTGCGGCCAGTAGAACCGAGGGCGGAATTTTCGCCACGGCGCGGTCATAGGTTTGCAATCCATTGCACTCGGTTTCGACATCCGCGGTCTGAGTATAAACTGCGGCATTCAACCCGCGCAACACGTGCAGCCTCCAAACCTGTTTCATCATGTGCGTGTATCGCTCGGCCAGGTCATCGCGGTTTGTCAGCATGACGTAGCCCCAATAGTTGGTCGACCACGTGTGGCCCGGAATCGTCATTCCCAGTCCGCCAAACTCACCCAGGACATCGGCGCGGCGGGGGTCCGGGTCCGGCGAATCCGGGCCCGGGTAATTGTGCATGTCCACCAGGTCGCCGACTCGCATATCGGTCCAGCCGCTCGCATTGTCGACGAGCCGGGAAGGATCCATTCCTTTGATCCATTTCGCCAATGACTCGGTATCGTACTGGCCCCAGCCTTCGTTGAAGAGCACCCAGGTGACAATGCTGGGATGATCTTTCAAATTATCGATCATGTGAAGCAGCTCACTTTCAAAATCGCGACGGCCGGCGGCAGTCGCATTGTTGCCGCTGGGCATATCCTGCCAGACAAGCATTCCCAATTTGTCACACCAGTAATACCAGCGTTGCGGTTCCACTTTCACGTGCTTGCGGATCAGGTTGAACCCGCTCTCTTTCAAAAATTGAATATCCGAACGCATGGCCTCGTCGGTGGGCGCCGTATAGATTCCGTCCGGCCAGAAACCCTGGTCCAGGGTTCCGATTTCGAAAATGAAATGGTCATTTAACGCAATTCGCATCACGCCCTGGTCGTCCCGGCGCAACGCAATTTTCCTCATGCCGAAATAACTCGTTGCTGAATCGAGCACTTTGTCGCCGTCCTTCAAGGTCACTTTTAAGTTGTAGAGGACGGGATCATCGGGCGACCAAAGATGCGCATTGGGCACGTTCAGGATTAACTCCGTATTGGGGGCGCCGGTGACGGCGGCGATTTCATTGCTATCGAGAAAGGTTGCCGCCTCAACCTGGAGAGTATCTGAAAAACTATTCGCCGCAACCCACAGATGTAAAGTTTGCGAATCAACGTCAGGCACGGTTTTTAAATCATCGATGCAGACAGGCGCTACCGGTTCCAGCCAAACAGTTTGCCAAATGCCCGAAGTCGATGTGTAGAAGATGCCCTCGGGCTTGCGCGATTGTTTGCCGCGCGGCTGGTCGCCATCGTCCGTGGGGTCCGTCGCCGCGACGACAATCTCTTCGTCACCATCCCAGCGCAAGGCATCGGTGATGTCGAACGTAAAGGGATCATAACCGCCCTGGTGCTGCCCGATTTCATGACCGTTTACCCGGACCTCGCAGTTCCAATCTACCGCCCCGAAATGTAATCTTATCCGCCGGCCGCGCCAGGATTGTGGGACTGAAAAAGTCCGGTGATACCAAAGCTTGCTGTGTTCGTCGAAATGAGTCATGACACCGGAAAGAGCGGACTCGACTGGAAATGGAACCAAAATTTGCCCGGCGTAGGACGTTGGCTGGTCGGCGGAATCGCTCGTGACGGAATAATCCCATAGCCCGTTTAAGTTCATCCAGTCCGGCCTCATCAATTGCGGGCGAGGGTATTCGGGGAGGACATTCGTCGGGCTCACGTCGCCGGCCCAGCGTGTCATCAGCGGGCCGCGGGCCGGTTGCCATGCCGCCGGATCCTGGGCAAAAATCGCCGGGACCATGCCCGCAAAAAGAGCCACGTAAAAAAGTCGCAGCGCAGATTTCCAAATCGCTGATTGCGCAACGATTTGCGGCCCGCTGGAAGGAAATATTCTCATGGCCTTCATTGGTTCGAAGATCCTCGCCGTAAGAATTTCGCCACCGCTTCGGTGCGGGTGTGTACGTGCAGCTTCTCGTAAATGCGGCGGATATAATTACGCACGGTATGGATGCTCACGCCCAATTGGTCCGCGATTTGTTTATAAACGAGTCCTTCAGATAGCCCGCCCAGCACGGCATTTTCCTGCGGCGACAATTCCGCTGATTTGTCCCCGTCGGGCGCGGCGACCTTAAACGATTGGACGACCTTTCGCGCGATCGGCGCCGACATAGGCGAACCCCCGGTGCAAACTTCTTCGATGGCTTCGAGTAATTTCTTAGGAGGCTGGCGTTTCAGCAAGTAACCGCTTGCGCCGGCCGCGAGGGCTCGAAAAATTTGGTCGGTATCTTCAAAAACGGTGAGCATGAGCACCTGGGCCTTCGGCATCACCGCGCTCAGGCGGCGGACACATTCGATGCCGTCCAAATCCCCAAGGTTGATGTCCATCAAAATAACATCCGGACTGTCCTCCGGCAGATGTTTCAGCGCGTCTTCTCCGTTTGCGTAGGCGCTTTTGCAGCGGATGTTCCCGGTGCCGGTCAAATATCCTGCGATCTGCTCGCGCAGGTCCGCGTCGTCGTCCACGATGGACACAGTGATGTTTTTTTTCATTTCGTTGCCGCCGTTTCCTGGCTCAATGGGATTCGCATCATGACCGCAGTTCCTTCGGTCGGCCGGCTCAGGACCAGGCATTCTCCCCCGATTCCGGCCATTCGCTGGCGCATATTTTTCAAACCATTGCCGCCCCGTCCGCCGCGAGGTTGTTCCTTCGCGGAAGACGGCGCAACCGTTTCAAAACCTTTGCCGTTGTCAATGACTTTCAGCTCAAATTCCCGCGCGTTTGCATTCATTTCCACTTTCACTTTGGTCGCGCCGGAATGTTTCAATACATTATTCAAAGCCTCCTCGAATGCCAAAAACAGGTTGTGCCGCGCCTCCGAAGACAGTGGATAATTCGGAACTTCCTTTGGCAGCCGCATCTCGCATTCCACCGCGGTATTTTGAAAATATTCGACGGCATAGTGCGCGAGGTAACTGGCCAGGTTTTCCAGCGTGTCATTGCGCGGGTTCACCACCCAGACGATTTCGTCCATCGTCTTGAGCAATTCGCGCGACGTCTGCGCGATGGAATCAATTTTCTCGTCGAGCGGCTGACCGGATTTCACGTCGGAAACAGCCCGTTCGCTCAAGAAGGAAATCTTGGTAAGCTTGGACCCCATTTCATCGTGCATGTCGCGCGCGATGCGCATGCGTTCCCGTTCGAGCGATTGTTGCTGCTCGAGCCGCGCCAGCCTCACGCGCAATCGCCGGTGCGAAACCATCCGGACCGTTCCCGACACCAGCCCAACTGCCATTAAACCGTACAATCCCAGGACCCAATTCTGGAGGTAGAGCGGGGTGGGAACCACGAATTCAAATGCATTGCGCGCCGCCTGCCATTTTCCATCTTGCCCGCGCGCCTCCACCTGGAAAACATATTTCCCATAGGGAAGCCGCCCGTAACGCGCGGCCCGCGCATTCGCGTCGTCCACCCAGTCCAGGTCGTTGCCCTCTAACTTGTGACGGAATTGAACTTCTTCCGGTGACGAATAATCCAGCGCGGTAAAATGAAATTCCACGGACCGGACATCCACTGGCGCTTTAAACAACCGATTGGCCGCGGAAGCCGTGGCGCCCGCCTCCGCTTCCAGCAGCGATACGGCCGGACGCCCATTGAACGCTACGCTTTCAACATAAATGGGAAAAGTATATTGGGCGACTTCGGGGTTGTGCGTGTCTACGTTTAACACTCCCTCGGAAGTCGCAAACCATAGTAAACCGTCCGGTGAAGAAATGGCCCGCACGCCGCCGGAAGTTGCCGACGGGTCCGGAACCGTTTTCGCGTTCGAGACGAGCTGGCATGCCGGCGGAGAGTTGTCGCCGGCAATCGATTTCTCCGCGTCCGCGTGGTTGATGCGATAGATTCCTGCGGCTGTGGCCAGCCAGATGTTTTTTCGCTCGTCTTCCACGATGCCGGCAATCACGTCGCTCGGAAGCCCTGTCATCGTGCTCCAGTTTTCGACTTTGCCATTGGCCAGGCATTTAAGGCCGTCGCCCGCGGTTCCAATCCAGAGCTGGCCCGACTGCGTTTCCTCAAGAGCGAGGATGGAGGCGTGGGCCAAACCGGATGTCCCGGCAACCACGGAAAGTCCGCTGCCTTCGCCGCGAATGATTTGACCGTCCTGTGTGCCGATCCAAATTCCGCCTGATGCCGCCGATGCCATTGCTGTGATCGGCGCCAGCGGAGAGCCATTGGCAGAATCACAATGAATTAATTTATTTCCAGTTAATTGATAGACGGCGCCATTTTCCGTCCCGAACCAGACACCGCCATTCGCCCCGCCGCAAACGACGGTGACATTATCGTCGGCCAGGCCATCCGCGGTGGTCAGGTGGATTTCGCGGCCGCCCCGGAGACCGTACAAACCGGCGCCCAGCGTCCCGACCCAAAGCGAACCATCATGCGCTGCCCAAACCGAAGAGATATAGTTTTGGATGCCCGGCGAGCCGCCGTTTTCCACCGCATCAAATCGGCCCGATTGCCCCACGAACAGGCCGCCGCGCTGGAGGCCGATATAGACCTGTCCGGCTGCGTCTGATGCGAGGGTTGTCGCCGGGCTGTCCGGAAGCGCTTGTTCCTCGTGCAAAATATACGCGGATTCGGGGCGCAGTTGGATCAGTCCGCCGCCCGAGGTGCCCAGCCAGAGATTTCCTTCGTTGTCTTCGCAAATCGCGCGGACGTCGTACGGCCAGCGTTCCTTGTCGAACCTGACCGGCTCAAAATGATTATCTTCAAAACAATACAGGCCGCGCCCGCTCGTGCCGATCCACAGCCGCCCGTCCGATCCTTCGCACAAGCTCCAAATTCGGACCGATTCGGCTTCCGAACTGCGGAAATAGTTGAATCGTTTGCCTTCGGCTAAATTGATAAGGTATGTGTCGCCAAAGGCCCACAAGTTTCCACGCCGGTCTTCATACGCGCCCAGGTATTCCGGGCTGCGTCCCTGGCTCTGCGTCTGGAATGCGTATGGCGCGATGTGCCGGTTGACGACGCGGCACATCCCCACGCGGGTGGTGATCCACACGGTCCCGGAACGCGCCACGTTTACACCTGTGACCATTTCGTCCGGCAACCCATCACGGGTCGTAAAGGCCTCAAACTTATCTCCGTTCCAAAGGTTCAGCCCGGCGACCGTGCCAATCCAAACACTGCCGCGGTCATCCGCCGCCAGGCTCGTCACATTGGTATCCAGGAGAACATCCGTGAAATGCCGGATGCGGCCATGGGCGGTTTCGAAAAGACCGTTTCCCCGGGTTCCCACCCACAAATTTCCGTGCGCGTCCTCACACAAGGCGGTGACGTGAAAAACGGTGTTGGTGGTGGAAGCCGCCAGCGCCACCTGGCTGAACTTTACTCCATCAAACCGCACCAACCCCGCATCGGTCCCGATCCATAAAAAGCCATCGCGCGTTTGAACGATTGCCGTAACGGAATCCGATGGAAGACCATTGGCATCGGCGACGCGCCAGACCCGCATCGTCCGGGTTGCCTGGGGCAAATCAGAATCGGCCGCATTCGCGCGTAGCCCCAAAAGAACGGCCCAGGCGCAACAAAAGCAGGATGCGATGTACGATTTGAGGATCAAATTCAATCTTCATGCTACGCGAAATAGCGTTTACGTAAAGCCTGTCCCTCCGGGATCATCCTCACGGCGCCGCCAGTCGGAAAAACCGCGTGCCGGAATTCAAGGGCACCGTAACAACAATCTGTCCGTTATTGGTTGCAGGCGCATTGGTTGCGGGGTACCAGGCGACCGGAGGCGTCAAATTGGTGGTGAATTGCAATTGCCCTCCTGCGACCCACGCCGGCCAGCCAAGCGCCAATGATTGCGGCCCCGCTGCGCTTGCGGCGAGAGCCGGGGCCGGCAAATAGACTTGGGCGGCCGTTGAATCCGCGCTGCTGCTGCAATTGTCCACGGCGGCAACTTCATAGTAGTTCGTCGTCCCAATCGCCGCGTTGGTTTGCAGAAAGCTGGTCGCAATTAAATTGGTCGCCAACATTTTAAAGGGACCGCCTGAATTCGTCGACCACGTCAAATCATAGCTGCCGTCTCCGGCATTGGGCGCCCAGCTTAACCGGACCCCGCCGATGGCCGGCACGCCGCTCAATCCACCCGGTATCGCCGGGGCGACATCCGGGCCGGTGATCCCGTATTTGCACGCCAA
>DASYZW010000332.1:0-3500 GCA_035945915.1 Verrucomicrobiia bacterium
CTCAGGGGCATCTCAAACCTCACCGCATGAAGCATTATACTATTTCAACGGCATTAAGCTTCAGGCCGTGCGTTCCGGTCCATGGAAACTTGCTATTGCGCCTCAAGGCACCGGAAGAGGCGCCGGCACCCCGGTGCCGGCGACGTTCAACAAACCACGCCTCTATAACCTGGACTCGGACATCGGTGAACGGAATAACGTGGCGTCCGAACACCCCGAGGTCGTCGCCCGGCTGCAAGGACTTATCCGGCAAATGGACCGCGATCTTGGCATAAACGGTAACGGTCCCGGGGTCCGTCCGCCCGGTCGTGTGGCCCATCCCCAAATGCTCCTCAAAGGCGTTGCCCAGGCCTATATAGATATGGAGTACGACCTTGCTGACCAATAAATCGTGGCTTCCGCAGCGCAGGTCGGGAAACCCGCGCTACAAGCTATCCATCTCGCTTGCACCTTGATACCGTCACTCCGTGGCCGACCGCATTCAGGTCAATCATCCGCCGCCCAAACCTCTCATGGTTTACGACGGGGACTGCAACTTCTGCAAGCTTTGGATCGCCCGCTGGCGGCAACTGACCGGCGAAGCTGTCGATTATGTGCCGTCGCAGGACCGGCAAATTACGGCGCGCTTCCCCGAAATTCCACCAGACCATTTTCAGACCGCGGTCCATTTGATCGACCATGATGGAAATGTCTCGTCGGGCGCAGAAGCCGTTTTTCGCGCGCTGGCGGAGAATTCACGGAAAACCTGGGCGCTCAAATTTTACAAAGCATCCAAATTGTTCGCCGGGTTCACCGAATGCGCCTACCAATTTATTGCCGGCCATCGGGCCACTTTTTCGCTTTTGACCCGGCTGCTGTGGGGCCGTCACGTTGAGCGCCCGGAATATCGCGTAGCTCGTTGGATTTTTCTTCGCGCGTTGGGCCTGATTTACCTCGTCGCCTTTATCTCACTTTGGACGCAAATCGCCGGACTGATCGGCCACAACGGTATTCTTCCGGAAGATCAATACATGGCTGGAGCAAAACAATATTTCGACAATTCAGGCGCGGGACTGGACCGTTTTCGAGAACTACCGACGCTCTGCTGGTTGAATTCCTCGGACGGCTTTCTGCAATTTCAATGCGCCGCTGGCGTGGTATTCGCATTTCTATTGATTGTCGGCGTTGCTCCGGTTCCAGCCCTCGCCATTCTTTGGCTCCTGTATTTATCGCTTACTACCGTTGGCCGCGATTTTTTGGGATTTCAATGGGACAACCTCCTGCTCGAAACCGGCTTCCTCGCCATCTTTTTCGCGCCGCTCCAATGGTTGCCAGGATTTACCCGCGAACGCCCGCCGTCCCGGCTGGTTTTGTGGCTTATTCGCATATTGCTATTCAAGCTCATGTTTTCGTCGGGATGCGTAAAGCTGGCGAGCGGCGACCCAAACTGGCGCAACCTGAACGCCCTCACGTTTCATTACCAAACCCAACCGTTGCCAACCTGGATAGCGTGGTACACGAATCTATTCCCATTGTGGTTTCAAAAGACTTCGTGCGCCGTCATGTTCGCCGTTGAACTCGGCGCGCCTTTCCTCATTTTCCTGCCCAGACGGATTCGCTTTATCGGAGGCGGGGCGTTGGCCTCCCTTCAAGGCCTGATCTTACTGACTGGCAATTACACCTTCTTCAATTGGCTTACCCTGGCTCTTTGCCTGCTGTTGCTCGACGACTTTCTGTTAAAAAAGCTCGCGCCCCGATTCTTAAAACAAAGCTCTCCTGCCAACCCACGATTCCCGTGGCTTCTCGGTATCACGATTCCACTCGCCGCAATCTTCGTCTCCGTCTCATTGTTCCAAATCGTCGCCATCCTCGGTGTGAAAGACGATGGTGTTTTCAAACCTGTCGCCAAGGTCGCCTCATGGATCGATCCGTTTCGCACGGTCAGCAACTACGGCCTGTTTGCCGTCATGACGACCGAACGCCATGAGATCATCGTCCAAGGCAGCAACGATGGTGTAAATTGGCGCAACTACGAATTCAAATACAAGCCCGGCAATCTTAACGAACGGCCCGTCTTCATAGCACCTTTCCAGCCGCGGCTCGACTGGCAAATGTGGTTTGCCGCCCTGGGCAATTATCAGGAAAATCCGTGGTTTCAAAATTTTTGCGTCCGCCTGTTGCAGGGCGCACCACAAGTCCTGGCATTACTAAAAGACAATCCTTTTCCTGGAAAACCGCCCCAATAGATCCGCGCCGAATTGTACAACTACGAATTTACCAGCTTTAACGAACGCCGCGCCAGCGGCGCCTGGTGGAAACGGCAATTTATCGGCGAGTATCTGCCCGCGATTTCACTAACACAGTAGAAACCTCGGTTTCGTTGGCCTTTCGAAAGGAGCCGAGCTTGAATTGACTGAACGGCGAACAACGCCGTGGCGCAGATTTCCAAACTAATTACTGAAGCTGCAACTGATAAAATATCGGAGGTGAATTGGGAGGCACGGTATTCGTGACCGAGAATGAGCCGGTTGTGTCAAATACATTTGTCGCCACGCGCGTCCAGTCGCTCGAAGGCAAGGCAAGATTTGTCGAAGTCAAAACATAGTACGTGTCGCCCGCGAAACCATTCGTTCCTGAAAAAACGAATTGGCCCTTGCCGAGCCCCGCTCTGGACACCAGCGGCGGCTGTTCACCCAAACCGGGCGCAATGGATACCTGGTCCAGCAACACCGGCGCGGTGTAATTGTAAAATGTGACCATATCCGGCGTGGATTGGCCGCTGACCGGACTGCTGCCGACCCAATAAGCCTGACCCAGCGCCTGATGATCCAAATTCAGGCTATTGGCGTCGCTCGTGTAAATATCAACATACGGCGTCGAAGCGGCGTAATTTCCGACGATACGCAGACGATAGACATTCAGCGTGTCGCCCGGTTCGGTGTAGTTGCCATCTCCGTTGGCGTCCACCGAAAAGGCCACGGCGCCCAGCGCGGGCAGGAGTGTGAACGTGCCGCCATTATAAATGCCGAAGCGGCCCTGATTGTCGACGCCCAGTGAGACCTTGCTGCCGCTTATATCATTGTGAAACAGATCCACTTGAAATTTCGTGCCGGTTCCAGTAAAGGCTGATCCGATGGCGAAATAGCAATCCATTGTCCATGTCGGGCCGGGCGGCGTGATCCACTGGTAGACATATTGACTGGTTGTACGATCGAAACGCAATGCGTTGCTCGTGCCTTCGAATCCGGGAGTCCAAAGTATGTCCGTATATTTCGGGTTGCAAAACCAGTTGCGAAAATAACATTCGTAATCCTTGAGACCGGCGGAAACCGGCGCAACCAGGAATCCCTGGCGATCAAAATTACCGTTGCGAATTCCCGGCAAGGGCGCGAGCGCCGCGCCGCTTGAATCCGGGACATTGTTGAGCCCGACGGTGCCCTGCCAGTTGTTGTACGGCGCACTGCCGTCCCATTCATAGGTATAATACACGTGATAGGTTACACCTGAATAACTGTTTCCGG